>NZ_DDHH01000126.1:0-22163 GCF_002338015.1 Rhizobium sp. UBA1881 | reverse complement strand
ACAGCCCGCCCCCGGCGCCCCTGCCGCGCAGGCGACACCAGGGCAGACGCAACCGCAGGCGCCCGGCACCGTCCGCTCCAATCACGGCGCATGGTCCGTGGTCTGCGACAAGCCGGCCGGTGCTTCGGCTGAGCAATGCGCGCTGATGCAGAACGTCATCGCCGAGGACCGCCCGGAAGTGGGCCTCTCGGTGGTCGTGCTGAAGACCGCCGACCGCAAGTCAAAGATTCTCCGCGTGCTCGCGCCACTCGGCGTGCTGCTGCCCAACGGTCTCGGCCTTAACGTCGACGGCAAGGATATCGGCCGCGCCTATTTCGTTCGCTGCTTCGCCGACGGCTGCTACGCCGAAGTCGTGCTCGAGGACGAACTGCTCAAGACCTTCCGCAGCGGCGCCAGCGCCACCTTCATCGTCTTCCAGACGCCTGAAGAGGGTATCGGCATTCCCGTCGACCTCAAGGGCTTCGCTGAAGGCTACGACGCGCTTCCCTGATATCACGGCCTGACAAGGGCCCCGATCGCTGGGCCCGACCTCCGCGTCTGATCGCTTTTGCGATCCTTACGAATTCGACACTTGCTCGAACCGTCCCCCGGACCTACATCGGCAGGAAGCATTTCCTGCCGCAGCGGAGCATAATGACATGAATACCGATCTCCTGACGCTTTTCGACGCCGACGAAGCGAAGATGCGTTCGCTTGTCGCCGAGGCCCTTTCCGGCGCCGACGACGGGGAGCTCTACATCGAGCACGCGCAGGCCGAATCGCTGATGTTCGACAATGGCCGCCTCAAGGGCGGCAGCTTCAACACCGAGCAGGGTTTTGGCCTGCGCGCGGTGGCGGGCGAAGCGGTGGGCTACGCGCATGCGGGCGATCTCTCGGTTTCGGCGCTGAAGCGGGCTGCCGACGCGGTGAGCGCGGTGACGCGCGGCTATACCGGCAGCTATGCGGCGGCCCCACAGGGCACCAACAAGAAGCTCTATAGCGACGAAAACCCGATCGGCGCGCCCACCTTCGAGGAGAAGGTCAAGGTTCTGCAGGACATCGACGCCTATCTGCGCGGCAAGGACGACAAGGTCCGGCAGGTGACGGCTTCGGTCGCCGCCAGCTGGCAGGTGGTCGACATCCTGCGCGCTGACGGTCACCGGGTCCGCGATATCCGCCCGATGACGCGCATCAACATCTCCGTCATGGTTGGCCAGGGCGACCGCCAGGAAAGCGGCTCCTACGGCAGCGGCGGACGCATCGGCTTCGGCGACTTCATCGCCGAGGGCAACTGGCAGTACGGCGCCGACGAGGCGCTGCGCCAGGCGCTGGTCAATCTCGAGGCGATCGACGCGCCTGCCGGCACGATGGACGTGGTGCTCTCCTCCGGCTGGCCGGGCGTGATGCTGCACGAGGCTGTCGGCCACGGGCTGGAAGGCGATTTCAACCGCAAGAAGACGTCGGCCTTCGCCGGCCTGCTCGGCCAGATGGTCGCCGCCCCGGGCGTGACCGTCGTCGACGACGGCACGATCGACAGCCGCCGCGGCTCGATCACCATCGACGACGAAGGCACGCCTTCGGGCTACAACGTGCTGATCGAAAACGGCAAACTGGTCGGCTACATGCAGGACCGGCAGAACGCCCGGCTGATGGGCATGAAACCGACAGGTAACGGCCGCCGGCAGGGCTACGCGCATGTGCCGATGCCGCGCATGACCAACACCTACATGCTGGGTGGCGACAAGACGCCGGAAGAGATCATCTCTTCGGTGAAGAAGGGCATCTATGCCGTCTCCTTCGGCGGCGGCCAGGTCGACATCACCTCCGGCAAGTTCGTTTTCGGCTGCACCGAGGCCTATCTGATCGAGAACGGCAGAATAGGTCCGGCCGTCAAGGGCGCCATGCTGATCGGCAACGGTCCGGATGCGATGCAGCGGATCTCCATGGTCGGCAACGACATGAAGCTCGACACCGGCATCGGCAATTGCGGCAAGGCCGGCCAGTGGGTTCCCGTCGGCGTCGGCCAGCCGCATCTGAGGATGGACCAGGTGACGGTGGGCGGCACGCAGGCGTAACAGGCCCCTCCCCGATGAGCGATATTCGCGTTCGCCCCTTCACGCCGTCAGACAAGGACGGCGTGATATCGACGATCCTGCCGATCCAGAGCGAGGAGTTCGGGATCGCGATCACCGCCGCCGACCAGCCGGATCTTTTGGCCATTCCCGAGTTCTACCAGTCGGGCAAGGGTCAGTTCTGGGTGGCGACCTCAGGTGACACCGTGGTCGGCACGATCGGGCTGAAGGACATCGGCAACGACCAGGCGGCACTGCGCAAGATGTTCGTGGCGGCGGATTTTCGCGGCCGCGAACGTGGCGTAGCCACGGCACTTCTGGCCGCGCTGGTGCAGCACGCCGAGGCGCAGGGGCTTGTCGATATCTATCTCGGCACGACGGACAAGTTTCTCGCGGCGCATCGCTTCTACGAGAAGAACGGCTTCGTCGAAGTCGAGAAGAGCACTCTGCCGCCAAGCTTCCCCATCATGACCGTCGACAGCAAGTTCTACAGGCTGAGCCTCAGCGCCGCCTGACGCTCAGATCGCTTCATCCAGCGAAAACAGCCACTTGCGCTTGATCGCGGCCGCGAGGTCGAGATCGTTTTGGTGCGCGAAGAGCAGGATGTGGCCGAGCACGTCGGCGGCCTCGTCTTCGAGGTCGCGGGCCATGTCCTCGCCGGAGCGCCCCTTGGGGCGCCCTCGCCCGCTGACGCGGTTCCATGCCTGGGTCAGTTCGCCCATCTCTTCCTGGAGCTTCAGCAGAAACCAGTCGGCATCGCGTGTGATGCCGTTTTCTCCGGCATAGGCGCTCGAGGCCCGCTCGAACTTCAGGGCAAGATCATCCAGCATCATGTTCTCCTTTCGTTTACGCAGGAGAACCCTGATTCAGCGGCAATGTCCAGTCGGAATGGCTGATGGATCAGCCGCGGTCGCCGAGCAGCATGCAGTCGTAGGAGCGCTTCTTCAGCGCGTCGCAGGCCGACGTCGCGGCATCGCGGCTTTCGAAGCCGACGAAGCGGGCGCGGTAGACCTTGTTGGCGCCCTTGCCGACGGCTTCCGTATAGGGGTTGGCCGACTTCAGCGCGGCGCCGCCTTCGGACTTGGCCTGGGCGAGAAGCGCGCGGGCGGCTTCGTCGCTCGGGGCAGCCGAGATCTGGATCGCCCAGTCGCCTGTCGAGGCGACGGATGCGAGCGGCTTGGCGGAAGAGCCGATTTTCGCCGTAGGCGTTACGGCGTCGAGCGCCGAGGGACGCTCCTGCGGAACGGTGTCGCTCAGATAGCCGAGCGCCTTGGGGGCAAGTTCGCTGCGGGCGATTTCGGGTGCTGCGACCGGGGCGACATCCTCGACGCGCGGCGCGGATGCGGGAACCGGCAGGTCGCTGGCATCGGCTGCGGAGGCGACTTCGACAGGCTCGCGCGAATTGACGCTGGCGACCAGACGGGCGCCACCCGAAGAGGATGCGCGGCCCATGGCCTTGTCGAGCAGGGCCGCCATCTTGTCGTCGCGGCTGCGGGCGGTGCGGCCACCGAGAACCACGCCGACGACGCGACGGTTGCCATCCTTGACGGCGCTGACGAGGTTGAAGCCGGAGGCGTTCGTATAGCCGGTCTTGATGCCGTCCATGCCCTGGTAGCGATACATCAGGTTGTTGTGACCGCGGATCGTGCGGCCGCGGAAATTGAAGCTCGCGGTCGAGAACAGGCGGTATTCGCGGGGGTAGTTCTTCATGAGCGCGACGGCGAGCGTCGACATATCGCGGGCGGTGGTGATCTGGCGGCCATCCGGCAGGCCCGACGCGTTGACGAAGGTAGTGCGGCTCATGCCGAGCTGGCGCGCCTTCTGCGTCATCAGCCTGGCGAAATTGCTTTCAGAGCCGCCTAGCTTTTCGCCCATGGCGGCAGCGGCGTCATTGGCCGACTTGGTGATCATGCCGAGGATCGCGTCGCGCACGGTGATCGACGTTCCTGCCTTGGCGCCGAGCTTGGTCGGCGGGCGGGAGGCCGCGTATTTCGACATGACGATCGGGGTATCCCAGTTCATCTTGCCGCGATTGATGGCCTCAAACGCCATGTAGATCGTCATCATCTTGGTGAGCGACGCGGGATGATTGAGAACATCGGCGTTTTCCGACGACAGGACCTTGCCGGTTCTCGCATCGAGGATGAGCGAAGCGCTGCCAGCCATAGCCGACAACGGCGCCGCAACGACCAACGTCGCGGTTATAATCGCGGCCAACAGCTTTCTCATGCACTTCCCCTCGATGAACAGCCGACCCTCGTCGCCCGAATTTTGTCCCGTTCTTAGACAGATGGACGCAATATGGCGCGACTTTGCGGCAACGTGGACCATTTTTGTCAAATTTTACCCTTTATGGTGAAAAAACCGTAAAACACGCCCTGCAATATTAGAATTCAGGCAAAGTCAGCATTCAGCAAGGCTTAACCTCGCGCTTGCTAGGGTCGCCTCCTCACGACCCCGCAAACGGAGCGGAGATGATGAACGCCAGAACGCTGGCAAAGCGGATCGCGATAACCGGCGGGCTGGAGGTGGCCAACCTCCTGCGCTCGGTCGGGCTGATGCGCGGCGCACGCGGCATGGGCGCGATCTTCACGCTGCATCACGTTCGCCCCCACGAGCCTTCATCCTTTTCGCCGAACGCGCATCTGGAGATCACGCCGGACTTTCTCGACGCGGTGCTGACGCGGCTGAAGAGCGACGGCTACCGATTCGTGTCGCTTACTGATGTTCCCGACGCGCTCTCCGAGCCGAAACCGTCACAGCCCTTCGCGGCGTTTACGCTCGACGACGGCTATCGCAACAATCTCGTCTACGCCATGCCTGTGTTCGAGCGGCATGAGGCGCCGTTCACGATCTTCGTGGCCAAGGGGCTGGTGGAGCGGACGCATACGATCTGGTGGGAAACGCTGACGGCGCTCTTGCGGCGCGAGGAAAGGCTGACGTTCGATTTCGGCGATGGCGCCGAGACAATCGACACCGCCAGCCCTCAAGACAAGCACCGCGCCTTTGCCCGCTTCGCACGCTATATTCATGCGCATGAAGAGACGGTGGCCGTAGCGGCCGTGGATGCGCTGGCGCGGTCGCACGGGATCGACCCCACCGAGATCGTCGACGATCTGGTGATGGGCGCGCCAGAGCTCAACCTCCTGGACGCCAGCCCGCTCGCCTCGCTCGGCGCCCACACCGTCAGCCATCGTGCCGTCGCGCGGCTCTCCGACGCCGAGGTTCGCGATGAGATGACGCACTCCCAGGATTATGTCGAGGTGATCAGCGGCCACCGGCCTGATGCGTTTGCCTATCCCTATGGAACCCGCGAGGCGGTGACGCAGCAGCAGGCGGCGATTGCTAGGGATCTCGGATTTTCTCTGGCGGTGACCACCCAGCCTGGCGTGATCGGTCGGCAATCGCTCGAGCGCTCCACCTATCTGCCGCGCCTGTCGATCAACGGGCTCTATCAAAAGCCGCGCTATGTCTCCGGCCTTGCTTCGGGCATCCCCTTGAAGCTGATGGGCAACCGCGGCTGAGGGTCCGCCCCTCCCCGCGACATTATCCACCGATCACTTTCTTTTGAGGCGGCGCGCCGTTTGCAGGTGAACGCCGGCGCCTCGGGGCACGATCTTTTCAACCTAGGATGAAAATTCAAGCAAAGAGCGCCGTGGTTGCGCGGCGCTCCGTTTCGATGTCAGCGGCGGCGGGTTCGTTGCTCCCTTGCGCAAGCAATCGGAGGCGCCGCCGAGGGGAGGCTTACGGATACATCCGCACCTTGTCCCAGCCGCCCTCGGGCGTGCCACGGCGGAACTCGATGCGGTCGTGGAGCCGGAACTTCTGGTCTTTCCAGAACTCGATCGAGGTCGGCTTGATGCGGAAGCCGGACCAGTGCTGCGGGCGCGGAATCTCGCCGATGGCATAGCGCGCGGTGTATTCGGCGACGGCTTTTTCCAGCGCGAAGCGGCTTTCGAGCGGGCGCGACTGCTTGGAGGCCCAGGCACCGATGCGGCTGCCGCGGGCGCGCGTCTTGTAATAGGCGTCGGCCTCCTCGTCGCTCACCACTTCAACCGGGCCGCGCAGCCGAACCTGGCGGCGAAGCGTCTTCCAGTGAAAGCACATGGCCGCTTTTTTCTGGCCGAGGACTTCGCGGCCTTTCTGACTCTCGAAATTCGTGTAGAACACAAATCCGTCTTGATCGAATCCCTTAAGGAGAACCATGCGGACATTGGGAAGGCCGTCTTCATCGACCGTCGCAAGCGCCACCGCATTCGGGTCATTGATCTCGGAAGCTTCGGCTTCCTTCAGCCAATCCGCAAAGAGCTGGAACGGCTCGTTTTGCTCGGTGAAGTCACTGGTTGTTAACTCATTTTCCGACATATTAGCTCAAATGCCCCGGGTTTATTCGATAATTGCCCAGCCCAAAACCACTGGACAGGACACAGGGTGGAAGTCATAGCAAAGTCAGTTCGTCATACAAAGGGCCTCATGCGCCAATGCGCGGCCATCTGCGTTGTCGGAATGGCAGTGCTTTCTCTCTCCGGCTGCATGGCCGGCGGGCTTGATATGTTCAGCAGCAACAAGGTCGATCGTTCGGTTGCAACAGGCACCGTGCCGCAGCCGGCGCCGACGAGCGACAGCATCTCCGACGAAATGACCGTGGGCAATGCCGTGACCTCGGCCGACATCAACGGCCTGCAGGGACGCCCCCTTCCCTGGGCGAACGCTTCCACCGGCAGCGCCGGCGTGATCGACACGATCGTCGAAAACAACGACACCGGCCAGGTTTGCCGTCAGTTCAAGACGACGCGCCACTCCTATGTCGGCATCTCGAAATTCTACGGCAAGACCTGCCTCGTCGGCGGCGGCAACTGGCAGCTCCTGAGCTTCCAGCCTGAGAGCTGAGCGGCCTTTTCAGGCAGTCGTTAACGGCTGCCCCCGGCTACGTTTCCAGATTTAGCAAAAGATAACCATTCCGCATGAAACCGTGGCGTGTCCTGACGCCAAATAAGGACTGATTAGCAACTTTGCGGGACTGTGGTTCGCATATGTGCGCAGATTTTCTGCTCGCGAAGCGAACTTCGGCGCACCAAATGAGTTTAATCGGGGCTGCGGAGTGCCGGACAGGGCACCTCGCATTTGGACACCGGGCGGTTTGGACATGCGCGATCCTTATAAGATATTGGGCGTCAGGCGCGACGCGGGGCAAGACGAGATCAAGGCAGCTTGGCGCAACATGGCCAAGGTGGTGCACCCTGACCATAATCAGGGCGACCCGCTGGCCGGTGCGCGCTTCGCCGAGATCGGCCGCGCCTATGACACGCTGAAGGACCCGAAGAAGCGCAGCCTCTTCGACAGCGCGGCGCGGGCAGCCGAAGCCAAGCAGAACGAGAAGCAAAACGAAAACACCATCATGGCGCAGCGCCAGGCGGCGCGCGAAGCCGCGATCCGCGCCAAGCAGGCGCAGGAGAATGCCGAGCGGGTGATGGAAGAGCTGGCGCGGGCAGCGGCACAGAAGGCGGCCGCCGAGGCGGCAAAGCAGCCACAGCCGCAACAACAGCAGCAAGCAGGTGCTGCCGAGCCCGCCGAAGAGATGATCGAGCGGATCTTCGGCAACCAGGCCCGCGCGGCGAGCGGTGGCGGACGGGCGCGCGGCTTTGCTTCCGGCCGGGCCAAGCGGCCGGAGCCCGAGAGCGCCGAGGCCGACAAGCAAACGGATAAGGCTACCGAGAGCGCCAAGGCCGGCGACGCCGGCAAGATGGTGGACGACGAGCACGGCGCGGACGAGGCCGCGGCGGCCAGCGCTGCCGTCCTGCAGCCGCTGAGCCTCCTCACCTCATTCGTTCGCCGCTTTACCGGCGGCGCAGCCCCCGCGCCCGAGAAGGCGCCGGATCAGCTGGCCATCGCAACTGTCACCATCGAGGATATCTTGAAGGGCGCCTGGGTGAACGTCGATCTCGGCGATGGCCGCGACGCCGGCTTCGCGCTGACGCCGGGCACCACCGAGGGCCACACGGTGCGCCTCAAAGGCCAGGGCCACAAGCTGACGGGCATGCAGCGCGGCGACGCTGTGGTCAACATTCATATCGCCCCACACGCCGACTTTACCGTCGACGGCTTCGACCTGCACACAGTCCTTCCCGTCACCATCGAAAACGCCGTGCTCGGCACCGACGCGCGCATCGACGGACCGAACGGACCGCTCACGGTTACCGTGCCGGCATGGTCGGGATCGGACAAATCAATCCGCTTCGAAGGCCTCGGATTGCCCAAATCGGATGGCGGAAAGGGCGATCTGGTGGTCGAACTGCGCATTATCCTGTGGGAAAAGCCCGACGATAAGGTCACGGATTTGATGAGAATTATGAAGAACGGCCTGTTTTTGTGAATTTTGGGTGACATTAGCACCCTTTGTTACGTTCCCTAACAGTTGATGATTGCTAGCAATCTTGAACCGGCTGGCCGGCTATGCCATAGGCAGGATCGATCAATTTACCTAAGGGGCGAAACATGGCTCAGGCACAAGGCCTCATGTCAGGCAAGCGCGGCGTCATCATGGGCGTTGCCAACAATCGTTCGATTGCGTGGGGCATTGCCAAAGCTATTCATGCACAGGGCGGCGAGGTTGCCTTTACTTATCAGGGTGATGCGCTGAAAAAGCGGGTCGAGCCGCTGGCAGCTGAACTCGGCGGCATTCTTGCTGGACACTGTGATGTCAGCGATGAAGCATCGATCGACGAGGTTTTCGACAACATCGAGAAGACCTGGGGCAAGATCGACTTCATCGTGCATGCGATCGGCTTTTCGGACAAGGACGAGCTCACCGGCCGTTACGTCGACACCTCGGCGGACAACTTCGCCAAGACGATGCAGATCTCCGTCTATTCCTTCACCTCGGTCGCCCGTCGCGCCGAGAAGCTGATGACGGATGGCGGCTCGATGCTGACGCTGACCTATTACGGCGCCGAAAAGGTCATGCCGAACTACAACGTCATGGGCGTTGCCAAGGCGGCTCTTGAAGCCAGCGTGAAGTATCTGGCGGTCGATCTCGGACCGAAGAACATCCGCGTCAACGCGATCTCGGCCGGCCCGATCAAGACGCTGGCAGCGTCCGGCATTGGCGACTTCCGCTACATTCTCAAGTGGAACGAATACAACGCGCCGCTGCGCCGCACCGTCACCATCGAAGAAGTCGGCGATGTCGGCCTCTACATGCTTTCGGACCTGTCGCGCTCGGTTACCGGCGAAGTGCATCACGCCGACAGCGGTTATCATGTTATCGGCATGAAGGCTGTGGACGCGCCGGATATTTCCGTCATAAAAGACTGATCGTACTCTCTTATGAGTCATGCTCGCGGCCCCTCCTCGCGGAAGCGATCAGGGGCCGTTTGCAATATGGAGCCGATCATTGCTTATCTACGTCATTCGTCACGGCCAGACAGACTGGAACGCGGAACGTCGCCTGCAGGGGCAAAAGGACATCCCGCTCAATGCCATCGGTCGTGAGCAGGCGCGCCAGAACGGCATCAACCTCGCGGAAATCCTGAAAGTCGAAGGCATCGAATTCGATTTCATCGCGAGCCCTCTCGGCCGCACGCGGGCGACGATGGAGATAGCCCGCGAAGCAATGAACCTCCCGCCCAAGGACTACCGCACCGACGAGCGCCTGGTGGAAGTGTCGTTCGGTGACTGGGAAGGCTTTACGGTCAAGGAACTGAAGGCGACCGCCAAGGAGCGGATCGTTGAGCGTAATCTGAACAAGTGGGATTTCATTCCGCCGGGTGCCGATGCCGAGAGCTACGAGATCATGTCGTGGCGGGTGGCGTCCTGGCTGAACGAGGTGGACCGGCCGACGGTCTGCGTCACGCATGGCGGCGTCATTCGCAGCCTGTTCAGGACGATTGCCAACGTGCCGAAGGATGAAGCGGCCGAAGGCGAGATTCCGCAGGACCGGATTCTCAAGATCGAGACCGACACGAAGCAGATCGCCTGGATCTAAGCCTGCTTCGCGCCAGCCGAATTACTGTACGATATCGAGATCGTTGATGACGCGCTTTCCGTCGACTTCCGTATAGAAGACGATGACCTTCACGCCTGCCTTCAAGCCTTCGAAATTGAATTCTTCCGACGCCTGGTAGGTCTTGCCGTCATCGAGCGTGAGGCTGAGATTGCTCATGTCGATGTTCTTGATCGTCGCTTCCACGTCCGCGCTCTCGGCAAAGCCGCTGATCGGCGACAGAAAACTCGCTGTGGCCAAAAGTGTAGCAACTACGAAGCGCATAACGGCATTCCTTCGAAAACACGACTCAAACATCCAATTGTGCATAGATAGCCTCCCGAATATGGCGAAATTTGCCCTGAACCGTGACCATTCCCGCCCAATTGATGAAGCGCATTTTAACAACAATCAAGAGGGTTCGTTAATACAGTCGTACACTTAAAACGTGTTCCCAATACTACCTGTAAGAAATCGTAAATTAACACCCGCTACTTACAGTCATAGGGAAACGGGGAGACTGGGGTTTTGCTATTCCGCAGGAAACATAACAAGGCAACGCGGAGTTCTTTGCGGAATACCCATATCTCGTTTCTGGTTTCCTGCCTGGTCGCCGTCGTCGTCATCATTGTCGGTTTCAGCCTGGATCGCGCCAATACCGCGACTAATCTTCGCGAATTGACGATCCGCACGGAAAACGAGACCAGCCTTATTCGCGCGCGTGTGACCGCCCAGATCAACATGGACATCACCATCGTGCGCGACCTTTCCAACATGGTCGCGATCAGCTCGAAGATGAATGCCGAGGAGATGGAGCGGCAGATCAACTGGCTGCTCATCCAGAACCCGCATTTCGTGCATATCGCCGTTGCGCCCGATTTCATCGTGCAGTCGGTATTTCCGGCGACGGAGGGCAAGGATCGGCTTGGCCACGACGTGCGCGAATTCCTGATGGATCGCCAGTCGGTGGCGCGCACCACCGGCAACCAGCAGGCACGCTTCTACGGACCGATCCGCACGCTCGACGGCAAGGATACTTTCGCGATCTTTTTCCCGGTCTTCGTAAAAGAGAACGGCCAGCGACGGGTCTGGGGCGCGGTCGAGGCGGTGATCGACGCCGACATGTTCTACGAGAATACCGGCCTGAAGCCCGCGCGCGACAGCGAGAACCGCGAGAAATATCCGCATCTCGACCACCTCTCCATCGCGCTGCGCGATCTTGGAACGACGGGTGCGGCAGTGTCCCCGTTCTTCGGTTCGCCGGAGGTGCTGGGGCAGCGGCCGCTGACGCGCAAGATCACATTCGCGGGCGGACGATGGGAGATCGCGGCGGCGCCGAAGACTGGCTGGACCGCCCCTCCAGAGAATCAGCAGACTCTGCGGTTCATCATCCTCGCCGCCGCCTGCCTCACCATCATTCCCGTGTTCTTCGCGACCCTTCTGCTCGGCGAGCGCAACAAGAACATCAGGCAGCTGGAAAAGCGCGAGGAGACGCTGCTGGAGCTATCGCAGCGGCTCAACCTGGCCCTGGAAACTTCCAACATCGGCATCTGGGAACTGAGGAATGGCGGCCAGAGCCTGTTCTGGGATGGGCGCGCCGCGGCACTTCACGGCAAGCAAGCGATCGAAGGCAGCTACTCGCTCGACGACTGGCTGGAAACGATCGTTCCCGACGATCGCCGGGTGGCGAAGATCCACCTCTTGAAGGATGGCCGGTCCGGCTCCTCCTACACGACGCAATACCGGATCGAGCTTTCGGACGGCAGCACGCGCTATCTGCGATCGGTGGGCTCGGTTTACAACGACGCCGCCGGCACCATCCGCACAATCGGTATCGTCTGGGACGTGACCGCCGATGCGGTTGCGGCCGAGACGCTGCGCCGGGCGAAAGACAGCAGCGACATCAAGAACGCCGAGCTGGAGCTTGCGCTCGACGAACTCTCGCACCGCGAGGCGGAACTCGCCGAGCTCTCGGGCAAGCTCGATCTGGCGCTCGATTCCTATCAGTGCGGCATCTGGGAGGCCACGCTTGGCAAGGCCGGCTCCTTCTGGGACGACCGGATGCACGAGCTCTACGGGCTGGAGCCGCGCGCCGGCTTCATGGACGAGGAGACGTGGCTCTCCTGCGTGCTCGAGGAAGATCGCCCGCTTGCGGTCGAAAGCGCGCGTTATTTCAAGAAGGTCGGCGATACCCATACCGTCGTCTGTCGCGTGCCGACCGAGGACGGGACGATGCGCTATGTGCGCTCGACCGGAAAGGTGCACGCGACATCGAACGGCCAGCTGAAGATCATCGGCGTTGCCTTCGACATCACCGAAGACGCGCTGATGACGGCGGAGCTGAAGGCGGCGAAGGACGAGGCGATCGGCAAGAACATCGAGCTCGAACTCGCCAACAACCGCATCGAGCACAACTCGCTGCACGATCCGCTGACGGGGCTCGCCAACCGCCGCAAGCTCGACAAGGCGCTGGAGCAGCTGACCGATGCCGGGCAGCACGCCAGACAGAAGTTCGCGATCCTCCACATCGACCTCGACCGCTTCAAGGAGATCAACGACACGCTGGGCCACGCTGCGGGCGACGCCATGCTCGTCCATGCCTCCCGCGTGCTCTCGCGCAGCATTCGCCCGAGCGATATCGTGGCGCGCATCGGCGGTGACGAATTCGTCATCCTGGCGCTCAATGCCAATGACGCAGAGATGTCGGCGCTTTCGGGCCGGATCGTCGAGGAGATGCGCCAGCCCATCGATTTCCAGGGCTTTGCCTGCCGCTGCGGCGTGTCGATCGGGATTGCACTGGCAAGCGGCATGCGCGTCGATGCCCGCAAGGTGCTGATCAACGCCGATATCGCGCTCTACCGCGCCAAGAGCCAGGGCCGCAACCGCTTCCAGTTCTTCAATCACAATCTGCAGGCCGACATCATCAACAACAAGCGGCTGGCCGACGAGATCCTCTCGGGCATCGAGAACGGCGAGTTTACCACCTGGTATCAGCCGCAGTTCAGCGCCCGCACCATGCAGCTGACCGGCGTCGAGGCGCTGGTGCGCTGGCAGCACCCTTCCCGGGGCCTGCTGACGCCCGACAAGTTCCTGAAGATCGCCGAAGAGATCAACGTCGTGCAGACGCTCGACCGGATCGTTCTCGAAACGGCGCTCAAGGACAAGATGCGGTGGGCGGCGCTTGGCGTTTCCGTTCCCAAGGTTTCGGTCAACGTTTCGGCGCGGCGCCTGCATGACGATGCGCTGGCCGATTCGCTGCGCATGCTGCAGATCAGACCGGGCGAGATTTCGTTCGAGCTGGTGGAATCGATCTTCCTCGACGAGAGCGAGGACGTCGCCGCCGAGAACCTCGATAAGATCAAGGCGCTCGGCATCGACATCGAGATCGACGATTTCGGCACGGGCCATACCTCCATCGTCAGCCTTTTGAAGCTGAAGCCGAAGCGGCTGAAGATCGACCGGCAGCTGGTGCAGCCGATCATCACCTCGGCGCAAGAACGTGCGCTGGTGCGCTCGATCATCGACATCGCCCGCTCGCTTGGCGTCGAGACCGTAGCCGAGGGTGTCGAGACTGTCGCGCATGCCAGCCTGCTTCTCGAACTCGGCTGCGACCTGCTACAGGGCTACGCCTTCTCGCGCCCCCTCTCCTTCGACGATTTCACCGAAGCGGCCACCCATACGGCCTGGCGCATCGCTTCATAGTATGGCTTTGCGCGGTTGTTCTCGAATTTGAGGAAACACCGTTTCCCAATGGAGACGGTTTGGCGCAAAGAAAGCCTTTTGCCCTCTCGGCTTTTGGCCTATGAGTGTCGCGCCTTTTTAAAGAATGGCGCGGCCCGGGGACGCCCGGCGGCGCGATCCGGTCGGAGCATATGTCACACAATACATTCGGTCACCTCTTCCGCGTAACCACCTGGGGCGAAAGCCACGGTCCGGCGCTCGGCTGCGTCGTCGACGGCTGCCCTCCCGGTCTGCGTTTCAAGCTCGCCGACCTTCAGGTGTGGCTCGACAAGCGCAAGCCCGGCCAGTCGCGCTTCGTGACGCAGCGCCGCGAGGACGACCTCGTCAAGGTTCTCTCGGGCGTGATGTTTGACGCCGACGGCGAGACGATGATCTCGACCGGCACGCCGATCTCGATGATGATCGAGAATACCGACCAGCGCTCCAAGGATTACGGCGAGATCGCCCGCCAGTACCGGCCGGGCCATGCCGACTACACCTATGATCTGAAATACGGCATCCGCGACTATCGCGGCGGCGGGCGCTCGTCTGCGCGCGAGACGGCGGCGCGTGTTGCGGCCGGCGGTATC
This sequence comes from Rhizobium sp. UBA1881, assembly GCF_002338015.1. Taxonomy (NCBI): domain Bacteria; kingdom Pseudomonadati; phylum Pseudomonadota; class Alphaproteobacteria; order Hyphomicrobiales; family Rhizobiaceae; genus Rhizobium; species Rhizobium sp. UBA1881. Next base: position 7,821 of record NZ_DDHH01000126.1, on the reverse strand, counting down.
GCGCGGCTGGTGGTTCCCGGCGTTCGCGTGCGCGGCGCGCTGGTGCAGATCGGCAAGCACAAGATCAACCGCGACAATTGGGACTGGGACCAGGTCGACCAGAACCCGTTCTTCGCGCCGGATCCAGAGATCGTGCCCGTCTGGGAAGAGTATCTCGACGGCATCCGCAAGAAAGGCTCGTCGATCGGCGCCGTGGTCGAGGTGGTGGCCGACGGCGTACCGGCCGGTTTGGGCGCACCGATCTATTCCAAGCTCGACCAGGATATCGCCTCGCTGCTGATGTCGATCAACGCCGTCAAGGGCGTGGAGATCGGCAACGGCTTCGAGGCGGCCGAAATCACCGGTGAAGAAAACGCCGACGAAATGCGCATGGGCAATGACGGCCAGCCGATCTTCCTGTCCAATCATGCCGGCGGCATCCTTGGCGGCATTTCGACCGGTCAGCCTGTCATCGCCCGCTTCGCGATCAAGCCGACCTCGTCGATCCTGACCGAGCGCCAGTCGATCGATGCCGACGGCAAGAACGTCGATATCCGCACCAAGGGCCGCCATGACCCCTGCGTCGGCATCCGCGCCGTGCCGATCGGCGAGGCGATGATCGCCTGCGCCATCGCCGACCACTACCTTCGAGACCGCGGCCAGACCGGCCGGCTGAAATAGGAACGTTCCCATGCCTTACGATCAGAAGCGCGTCGTAGACGCTATCCGGGCCTTCGAGGCCGGCGAAATCGTTGTCGTCGTCGATGACGACGGCCGCGAGAACGAAGGCGATCTTATCGTTGCCGCTGTTCACTGTACGCCGGAGAAGATGGCCTTCATCGTGCGCCACACCTCGGGCATCGTCTGCACGCCGATGCCGAAGGAAGAGGCCAAGCGCCTCGGCCTCAACGCCATGGTCGCGGAAAACGACAGCGCGCATACGACGGCCTTCACCGTCACCGTCGACTTCAAGCACGGCACGACGACCGGCATTTCCGCCGACGACCGCACGCTGACGGTGCGCAATCTCGCCAACCCGAATGTCGGCGCCTCCGACTTCGTACGCCCCGGCCACATCTTCCCGCTGGTCGCCCGCGAGGGTGGCGTGCTGATGCGCTCGGGTCATACGGAAGCCGCCGTCGATCTCTGCAAGCTCGCCGGCCTGCCGCCGATCGGCGTGATCTGCGAACTGGTCAACGACACCGGCAGCGTGATGCGTGGTCCGCAGGTCTCGAGCTTTGCCGAAGAGAACGGTCTCAAGCTGGTCTCCGTTGCCGACCTCATCGCCTATCGCCAGCGCAAGGAAACGCTGATCCAGCTGCAGGCGAGCTTCGACGTCGAAACGCCGTTCGGCAAGGCGAAGGCCCACAGCTACTCGCTGCCCTGGGATCCGATGCAGCACCTCGCCGTCGTCTTCGGCGACATCCGCGATGGCATCGACATCCCGGTGCGCCTGCACACCGAAAGCGTCGTGGACGACCTGTTCGGCAAGCGCTCCGTCGATCACTACATGAAGAAGATCGCCGAGAAGGGCCGCGGCGTTATCGTCTATCTGCGCGAGGGTTCTGTTGGCGTCGGTCACCAGGACAACGGCCGCAAGGCTCTGGGCCAGGGCCGTGAAGCCCATGCGGAAGCGCAGAACCGTGAAAGCGAATGGCTGGAAATCGGTCTCGGTGCGCAGATCCTGAAGGATCTCGGCGTCAGCTCGATCAAGCTACTGACCCGCAGCGAGCGCCACTATGTCGGCCTCGAAGGCTTCGGCATCAAGATCGCGGAAACTGAGATCGGCTAAGGCCAATAAGATGATCAGCCGGCGGGTAAGGCCCGCCGGTTTGAACCGTCGTCAGGCGGCGATGCGCTTGAAGCGCGTCCGGACGTTCTGCATGTAGTATTTGCCCGGCGATTCAGACGTCACCATGGCGATGACATGGGCTTCGGCCACGCCTTCGAACATGCGTTCCTCGCCGTTGTTCAGGCAGACACGCAATCTGCCGTCTTCCTGGCTGAAATAGACCGCGTCGATCAGGGCGGACTTGACGGTGACGGGCTTCATCCGCGCACGCTGCTCGCTCAACGAAACGATCGAACCTATCGCCGCGGCGCGGGCGTCGCGACGGTTACGCATCAGTGCTCTGACCCTGCGGGCGAGGCTGTTCCATGCCGTCCATGCGGCGTATCTGATCGCTCGTGTTTTCATGCTGTAATCGTAGGCGAACGGTCCTTAAGAAGTTCGCGAAGAAGCATGGTAAACCCCCGTCAAGATTAACAGGCGGTAATCATCTAAAATCCGAACTATCTCAACGATGACAATCGCTTAGCCGCGCCAACCATCCAGCATCTCGACCCGCTCCACGCCGGCGAACCGGGCAACGCGATCAAGCTCTGCTGCAAGCTTTTCAAGGCGGCCGGCGGAGGGTTTTACGCCCGGCTCCAGCCACAGGCGCTTGACGTCGAGCGAGCCCTTCTTGCGGTCCGCCTTCATGTCGATGCGGCCGATCAGGCGATCACCTTCCAGCAGCGGAAAGACGTAATAGCCGTACTCCCGCTTCGGCTCGGGCACGAAGATCTCGATGCGATAGAAGAAGCCAAACAGGCGTTCAGTGCGGTTGCGATCGCGGATCATCGGATCGAAGGGGCTCAACACCCGGATGCGCGGCGGTGCCGCAGGGTAATCGTCGAGCGTATCGAGGAAATCCGTAAACGCCCAGGAGGGGCGCGGCTTGCCACCCAATGCCGGCTCGATCAGGATTTCGGTCAGTTCATCGCGGTGGGCGGTGACCCAGCCCTTGGCCTCATCGGGCGAGACCAGCGCCCAGAAGGCCGCTATCTCGCCATGGGTAGCAAAGCCCAGCCTCGTCAGCGCGCTGCGACAGGCCCAGTCCACGAATTCCTCGCGGCTGACCTCGGGCTCGTGAAACTCGGCCGGGATGACGCGCTCGACCAGATCATAGACCTTCTGGAAATTCGAGCGGCCCGAGATGGCGAACTTGCCGGTGCGCCAGAAATATTCGAGCGCCGTCTTGTTGGGATGCCAGTTCCACCAGCCGCCGGAAACGTGGCCATCGGCCTTGATTTCGCGCGCCATGATGGCGCCGTCGCGGCTAACCCGCTCATAGGTCTCGTCGAAGGCATCCTCGAAACCCTCGCCGCGCCATTTGCGCCAGCGATCCACCAAAACCTCCTCCTCCCGCCGGAACTTATGCTTCCAGTAGCGGAAATAGCTGCTCGGCAGGATGGAGGCGTCGTGCGTCCAGTGCTCGAACAGCGCGCCGTCCTTTTCGAGAAGGGCAGTCAGGTGCTCGCGCTTGTAGGTCTGGTTGCGCGAGAAGAGGATCTGGTGATGGGCGCGCTCCACCCACTGGATGCTGTCGATCTGCACGAAGCCGAGATCGTGGATCAACTGCAGCAGGCCGGTTTTGGTGAGCACGCGGTTGGGCGGGGCGCTCAGGCCCTGCTTGGCCAGAAAGATGCGGCGGGCGTCGGCATTGGAGATCAGCTTCGTCATGGCAGCGATGATAATCCGGAAAATGTTCCTAGCCACCCGAATATGGCGGGTTCGGGCGAGGATGCAATGGGGTCAGGTCGCGTCGCATTTGATCTTCCCTCCGGCCGCATTCGTTTATAGAACGGCGCTTCACCTCAGGGGGACGCAGTGAATATCCGTTTCGAAAGCGCCGGCGTCAGCTATGGATCGCGGACTGCGCTGCAGCCGCTGACGCTTGAACTCACCGAGAAGCGCATCGCCATCATCGGGCTGAACGGCTCCGGCAAGACAACCTTCGCAAGGCTGATCAACGGCCTGACCAAGCCGACCACGGGGCGGGTCATCGTCAACGGTCGCGACACATCGGACGAGAAGGCGGCACTCGGCGATGTCGGCTTCATCTTCCAATCGCCGCAGAACCAGATCATCCTGCCTGTCGTGCGAGATGATATCGCCTTCGGGCTGAAGAGCCGCGGACTTGCGAAGGCCGCGATCGAGGCCAGGGTGGCCGAAGTGCTCGACCGCTTCAATGCCGGGCATCTGGCCGAGCGGCGCGCGCACGAGCTTTCCGGCGGCGAACTGCAAATGGCGGCCCTGTGTTCGGTTCTCGCCACCGGTCCCGATATCCTCATTCTCGACGAGCCGACCAACCAGCTCGACCTGCGCAACCGCGGCCTCGTGCAAGGGCTGATCGAGAGCCTGCACGAAAGCGCCATCGTCATCACCCACGATCTGGAACTGATTTCGGATTATCCGCGCGTGCTGGTCTTTCACCAGGGGCAACTGGCGGCCGATGCGCCGGCCGCCGAGGCGATCGCCCGCTACCGGGAGCTCGCGGCCTGATGCAATCGCTCTATGTCGAGGGCAATAGCCGGCTGCACCTGATCTCGGCGCGGGTGAAGCTCATCGTGCTTGCCGTGCTCGGCATCGCGCTATTCGCCACCGCAAACATCGCACTGCTCGGCTTTGCCGTCGTCGCTACGGGCGCGGTTTATTTCGGCATCGGCATGCCGGTTCGTGCTGCACTCGCCCGGTTAAAGCCGATCCTTCTCACCATTCTCATCGTCGCCGTCTTCAGCCTCGCCTTCAATCCGTGGCATGGCGCCGTCGTGGCGCTGCTTCGGCTGACCGCGCTGATGCTTTTTGCCGCGAGCGTCACCGCGACCACGACGATCGCCGCCTTCATGGACGAGATAACGCTGGCCGCCCGGCCGCTGGAGCGCCTGGGGCTGGTGCGGGCCGACGATGTCGGACTTGCCGTCGGGCTGGTGGTGCGCTTCGTGCCTGAAATCATCGGCCGCTATCACGCGATTGCCGAGGCGCATCATGCGCGCGGGCTGAAGGTGCGGCCGGCGACCGTGCTGGTGCCGCTCATCATCCTGACGCTGAAGGATGCTGATAACATCGCGGCTGCGATTGACGCGCGCGGTATTCGGCGGCATGTGAATTAGCACCTATTGAACCACGGAGCCATCATGAGCACCCGAGACCTCGTTCTGTCCGCCCTGTTTGCCGCCATCATCGTCGCGCTCGGCATCCTGCCGCCGATCACGCTCGGCTTCATTCCGGTGCCGATCACGGCGCAGTCGCTTGGCGTGATGATGGCCGGCGTGGTGCTCGGCGCCCAGCGCGGCACGGTGGCGGTGTTGATCGTGCTGGTGCTTGTGGCGATCGGCCTGCCGGTTCTTTCCGGCGGTCGCGGCGGGCTCGCGGCGTTTGCGGCGCCCACCACCGGCTTCCTGATCGGCTGGGTCTTCGCCGCCTTCACGACCGGCTATATCAGCGAGCGGCTGGTGAAGCACGGCCAGGCGGCTGGCATGCAGCTGACCGGCTTCTTTTTCGCGGCCATGATGGGCGGGATCGTCGTGCTCTATGCCTTCGGCATCGTCTATCTCGCCTTTGCAGCGCAGATCGGCCTGAAGGCGGCATTCACCGGCTCGATGGCCTTCATTCCCGGTGACGTGATCAAGGCTTTCGTGGCGGCGCTGGTCGGCCGCGCGGTCATGGCCGGCTATCCGCTGCTGCCGGTCAAGAGCTAAAACTAGTTCATGAAACCGTAGAGCCAGTCCCGCGTCACCTCCGGCAGCGGGACCGGCGCCTTGTCCTCGCGCGTCTGCGCCTGCCAGACGATCTCGACCTCGGCGGCGCGCTCCTCGCCCGTATCCACCGCGATGATGAAGCCGACGGAGCGCACGCCGATCTTGTCGACGGCGGTGGTAAACAGCACCATTTCGTCATAGCGCAGAGGCCGATGCAGGATGCAGGTGATCTTGCTCGCCACATAGAGCGGCTCGCCGGCCAGTTCCGGCCGCTCTGACCAGAATTTCGCCAGCGCGGATTCGGCATAGGAGATGTAGGAGCCGAGGAACATCTGGCCGTTCATGTCCACATCGCGGAACGGCACGTGTATCTGCACAATGTTGGAGCGCATCGCAGCGTTCATCGATTTCCCCCAGTCTCAGCCTTTGCTATTACGCAATTCCGGACGCAAAACCGCGCTGCACTTTTGCTGGAATTGCTTTAGCCCCCCAAGAATAACCGCCTGCTAATATTATGTAAATGAACGCGAAAGGCGTATGACAGCGCGCGATTGTTGAAATCGCTGGCCCCTACCCCATCTGCTGTGGAACATGACGAGGCAGGCCGATAGAGTGATTTAGAGCCTTTCCTGGTTAGCTTGAAGCATTCTGCCGGAGCAGGTTTTCGTCAGGGCAAAGGCGATTGGCGAAGGGCATACCCCGGGTACGGTCGAGCCGATCGCCTTTGATCCTGGCGGAAAGATGCCCGGCCCTTCGGGTTGGCTGAAACGGGCCGCCTGATCGTCCGGCCGGCTTGGCCGTATGCTTGGGCTACGACGCGCGCCGGCCGGACGACCATTCGACTCCGTTTGAGCCAACAGAATGCTTCAATCTAACCAGGAAAGGCTCTTATGAGCACCCGCCTTTACGAACATCCGATCTTTCTGGAACACATCACGCCCGAGGGCCACCCCGAGCGATCCGACCGGTTGCGGGCGCTGAACGTGGCGCTGGGGCATCCGCATTTCGACCGGCTGGACCGCCAGCAGGCGCCGCAGGCCTCCGAGGACGCCGTGCTTCTGGCGCATCCGGAAGAGCATCTCTTTTCCGTCATGCGGCAGGTGCCGGAGGAAGACGGCGAGATCAACCAGCTCGAGGCCGATACCTATGCCAGCCCCAAAAGCCTGCAGGCGGCGCTGACCGGGATCGGCGGCGCGATGGCGGCGGTCGACGACGTCTTTACCGGCAAGGCGGACAATGTCTTCGTCGCCTCGAGGCCACCCGGCCACCACGCCGAGAAATCCAAGGCGATGGGCTTCTGTTTCTTCAACAACGCCGCCATCGCCGCCCGCCACGCCCAGTTGAGGCATGGCGCCGAGCGCGTGGCGATCGTCGATTGGGACGTGCACCACGGCAACGGCACGCAGGACATCTTCTGGGACGATCCGTCCGTTCTGTTCTGCTCGACGCACCAGATGCCGCTCTACCCCGGCAGCGGCGCCAAGACCGAAACCGGCGCACACGACACGATCGTCAACGCGCCGCTCTCGCCCAATGTCGGCAGCGAGCATTTCCGCGAGGCGTTCAAATCCCGCGTGCTGCCGGCGCTGAACGACTTCCGCCCCGACCTGATCATCATCTCGGCCGGCTTCGACGCGCATCACCGCGACCCGCTGGCGCAGATCAATCTCGTCGGCGAGGACTTCGACTGGGCGACCGGGCGGCTGCTCGAAGTGGCCGACAAAAGTGCCGGCAACCGGGTCGTCAGCCTTCTGGAAGGCGGCTATGATCTCGAGGGCCTAGCCGAATCGGCCGGGCTGCATGTTTTGAGAATGATGAAGGGTTGAGCATGACCGACAACGCCAAGCCGGAGGTTTCCGGCCTCTCTTTCGAAAAGGCTGTCGCCGAACTCGAAAGCATCGTCGCCCGGCTGGAACGCGGCGACGTGGCGCTGGACGAGTCCATCGAAATCTACGAGCGCGGCGAGGCGCTGAAGAAGCATTGCGAGACGCTGCTTTCGGCCGCCGAAAACCGGATCGAGAAGATCAGGCTCGACCGCGCGGGCAAGCCGCAGGGCGTGGAGCCTTTAGACGGGGCTTGAGGCGTATCGCGGTAATATGCGGGACAGTGGGATCGCCGGAAACTCTCTGAGCGCTACGCATATTCCGCCCTCATCCCTGTGCTCATCACAGGGATCCAGCGCGATCAAGTCCTTGATCGCAATAGACTCTCTTCGCCGCGCAGACGCGCGTCGGCTGGTTTCCTGTGACAAGCACAGGAATTGTCTGTCGAGATTGTGCTTTACTGTGCGTGAAGCTTGGATGATCCCCAGGGTGGCCA
>NZ_DDHH01000130.1:1612-31678 GCF_002338015.1 Rhizobium sp. UBA1881 | reverse complement strand
ACGCCGGCAACCAAGCAGGCGGCGAGCGCGCCGAGGAAGCGGCGGCGGCTGGGGGCCGGCGCTGGTGCGGCGGAGAGGCGCGAGAGGATGGCTTCGAGCTCGGCCTTCGGCGCCTGGGCAAGCAGCGGATCGAAGGCCTGCGCGAATGGCAGGCTGGCGCGGGACAGGAACTCGAGGCGGGCTGCGAGCTCGGCGTCCGTTTCCAGAAGCGCTTCGAGGCGCGCGGCTTCAGCGGGTGGCAGTTCGCCGTCGAGATAGGCGGTCAGCTCCTCGTCGGAGGGGATCGTGGTGTTGTCGGTCATCGTCCGCCCTCCTCCTTCAGATTGCCGGCCAGGGTCGCGCGGGCGGCGGCGAGCCGGCTCATGACGGTGCCGATCGGAATGTCCAGCACCGCGGCCACCTCCTTGTAGGACAGGCCCTCGACATAGGCCAGGAAGACCGAAGCACGCTGCGCATCGGGCAGCGCAGCCACGAGACGAAGCACCTGAGCGGCCATGACATGCGTCTCCGTTTCGCGCGCGCCATCGACGACGAGCGCTTGCTCGGCATCGACGAAGCCCTGCCCTTCGCGGACCCGCCGCGAGCGGATTTCATTGAGCCAGATCGAATGAAGAATGGCAAACAGCCAGCGGTCGAGCCTTGTGCCCACCTGAAACTGCGTGGCCCTCTCCAGAGCACGCACGCAGGTCTGCTGCACCAGATCGTCGGCCACGTCGCGGCGATGCGAGAGCACGAGACCGTAGCGCCAGAGCCGCGACAGGTTTTCCGTCAAACCGCTCCTGATATCGGATTCGCTTGCGATGGCCGCCTCCGCCACGGGGTTTACCGAAGACCGCGCCGGGCGAGCCGGCGCGGTCTTGTTGGCGTGACTATAGGCAGGAAATGTCGTGTAGGCGACGACCATCGGCATGTTCCTCGTCACATTATCGGGTGTTCGCGCTCCACGGATCGGTGATCGCTTCGTTGAGATCGCGATATTCCTCGCAAGACGTGCCGCACAGCGTCTTGATGGTGCCGAGCTGCTCCTTGGCGAGATCGATGCGGCCCTTGATGACATAGGCTTCGCCGAGATATTCGCGGACCTTGGCATATTGCGGATCGAGCTGGACCGACTTCAGATAGTAGCCAATGCCCTCATCCGTGCGTCCGAGCTTACGCGTTGCGTAGCCGCGATAGTTCAGCGCCTCGGCGGTGTTCTGATCCTTCAGCGTGTCGAGCATGGCCAGTGCCTCATCGTAACGACCGGCTTTGGCCAGCGAGTAGGCGTATTCGGTGCGGTTGTCGTCGGTGATGTTGGCGCCCGACTGCTTGACGCATTTCTGCGTCTTCTTGTCATAGACCTCACCCTTCTTGCAGGTCGGCGTGGTGGCGCCGCCGCTATCGTCGCCGCCGGCGGCGAAAGCAGGCGCGGTGAACGCGAAGGCGGCGATCGCGCCGCTGATGAGGACGGATGCAATCCGGGAGGTTGCTGAGGTCATGATGTATCTCCTTCGGGACAAGTCGAGTTGGTCTGGAAGACAGGGTTGCGGCGAATGAACACCGCTGGCGGCGGGTTTATTCGGCGGGTGTCGCGATTTTTCCGATCACCGTTTCGTGAGAGGCAGCGGCGAATAAAGCCCGGGCTGGCGTGTTTGCTCCGCGTGCGCCGGGGGACGAACAGGAGCATTTTCGTGAACGAGACCGTCAAACTACTCAGCCTCGCCACTGCGGCGCCACTGCATGTCATCACGCAGGAGGAAGCCGCGGAGACGTCGGCGCGGCTGTTTTCCAGCCGGCTGAAGGACTTCGCGCATCTTGTGCCGGTCTTCACCAATGCCGGCATCCGCACGCGACACGCCGCGCGGCCACTCTCATGGTTCACCGAGCCGCATGGCTGGGAAGACCGCATGCAGGCCTATCAGGGCGAGGCGCGCAGCCTGTTTCGGCGGACAGTCACGGCGACGCTCGATCAGGCTGGTCTCAGGGGAGCCGATGTCGATTGCATCGTCACGGTCTCCTCGACCGGCATCGCGACGCCGAGCCTCGATGCGCAGCTGGCATCGGAAATCGGGTTTCGGACAGATGTCGAGCGCCTGCCTGTCTTCGGCCTCGGCTGCGCGGCAGGCGTTTCCGGCTTTGCGATCGCGGCGCGGCTCGCCAAGGCGCGGCCCGGAGCGACCGTGCTCTTCGTCTCGATCGAGCTCTGCACATTGGCCTTCCGGCTCGATGAGCTGACGCGGGCGAACATCATCGCGACCGCGCTGTTCGGCGATGGTGCGGCGGCCTGCGTCTTGCGCGCGGGGCCGGAAGGGCTTGCCGCGGTCGAATCCACCGGAGAGCACCTGTTTCCCGATACGCTTGGGATCATGGGCTGGAAGATCGACGATACAGGCTTCGGGATCGTGCTGGCGCAATCGCTCCCTCCCTTCGCGGAGAAGGAGTTGGGACCGGCGATCGACGGCATTCTTGATCGCAACGGGCTGAGCCGGGATGATATCGACCGCTTCATCTGCCATCCTGGCGGGGCACGCGTTCTGGCGGCGCTGGAGACGGCCTTGTCGATCCCATCCTCGGCGCTCGACCATGAGCGGGCGGTGCTTGAGGAATACGGCAACATGTCCTCGCCGACGGTGCTGTTCGTGCTTGAGCGGGTGCTGCGCCAGGGATTGCCGAAGCGGGCGGCGATGATTGCGATGGGGCCGGGCTTTTCGGCCAGCTGCGTGACGTTGACGAGGGCCTGACGATGTGGCCCTCGATCATCATTCTCGGTTTCGTGACGGTTCAGCGACTGGCGGAGCTCATCATCGCCCGCCGCAACACCCGCGCGCTGATGGCACGCGGTGCCCGTGAAATCGGCGCCGACCATTACCCTGTCATGGTGGCGCTGCATGTGAGCTGGCTTGCCGGGCTCTGGCTCTTGGCGCCCGGCCATCCTGTGCAGCCGGTGTGGCTCGTGCTCTTCGTCGTGCTGCAGTTTGGCCGGCTCTGGGTGCTTGTGACGCTCAAGGGGCGATGGACGACGCGGATCATCGTGCTGCCGGGGGCGTCGCTGGTGCGCGAAGGGCCGTATCGCCTGTTTTCGCATCCGAACTACGCGGTCGTGATCGGCGAGATCGCGGTGCTGCCGCTGGCGTTCAACATGCCTCTTTATGCGGCCATCTTCTCCATCATGAACGGGCTGATGCTGTGGCTTCGCATCTCGGTCGAGAGCCGCGCCCTGAAGGCGGCAATGTTTTTGAAATGAATGCGATTTTTCATTTGCACGCGGCTTGGCGGAGGGGCATTTTCCATGCCTAGACTATCGTGGGTTTCGTGGGAAAATGACGAAGAACGTAATCGTGCTTGGAGCCGGCATCGTCGGCGTATCGACGGCCATTCATCTGCAGCGGCGCGGACGCCAGGTGACATTGATCGATCGCAAGCCGCCGGGCAACGGCACATCCTTCGGCAATGCCGGATTGATCCAGCGCGAGGGCGTGGTGCCCTATGGATTTCCGCAGCAGCTCGGCCTTCTCGTCCGCTACGCCTTCAACAACCGTATCGATGCGCATTATCATCTGAAGGCGCTGCCGGGCCAGCTTTCCTTCCTGGCGCGCTACTGGTGGCACTCCAACACCAAGCGCCACCAGATGATCTCGAAGGCCTATGCGCCGCTGATCGCGCATTCGATCTCCGAGCACAGCGACCTGATCGAAGCAGCAGGCGCCGAGCATCTGATCCGCAAGAACGGTTGGATCGAGGTGTTCCGCACCGGTGAAAAACGCGACGCGGAATTCGCCGAGGCCGAACGGCTGCAGCGCGAATTCGGCGTCGGCTTCGACAAGCTGGACACCGGCGATCTGGCGCGGCTGGAGCCGGATCTCAATCTCGGCTTCGTCGGCGCGCTGAAGTGGCGCGATCCATGGTCGGTCATCAATCCGCAGGCGCTGACGGCAAGCTATCTGCGCTATTTCGAAAGCATCGGCGGTCGCTTCATCACCGGGGATGCGAACTCCTTCGGCAAGTTCGGCGCCGGCTGGAAGATCGCGACCGACGAGGGGCCCGTCGAAGCCGACGAGGCGGTGATGGCGCTTGGGCCATGGGCAGCGGTCGCGACGAAGCGGCTCGGCTACGCCTTCCCGCTTGGGGTCAAGCGCGGCTATCACATGCATTATTCGGCGAAGGGCAATGCGGTGCTCAACAACACCGTGGCCGACACGGAGCTCGGCTATCTGATGGCGCCGATGGAAAACGGCATCCGGCTGACGACGGGTGCCGAATTCGCGGCGATCGACGCGCCGAAGACACCGGTGCAGCTCGACCGCGCCGAAACGGTGGCGCGCGGCGTGTTTCCGCTCGGCGAGCGGCTCGATCCCGAACCCTGGATGGGCGCCCGCCCCTGCACGCCCGACATGATGCCCATCATCGGCAAGGCGCCGCGCCACGAGGGCCTATGGTTCGCCTTCGGCCACGCGCATCACGGGCTGACGCTCGGGCCGGTGACCGGAAGGGCGCTGGCGGAGCAGATGACGGGCGAAAAGCCTTTCGTCGATATCTCCGCCTATTCGCCGCAGCGGTTTAATCCCTGAACGATCCGGCTAGTAAACACCCAATTCCTTGAGATCGCGGAGCGCCGTCTTCGCGATCTCGTCGATCGTTCCATCGATATCGACAGTGACGACGCCCGGTTCGCCGGTCGGGATCTCGAGCGTTGCCAGCTGGTTCTCAAGCAGGGAGAGCGGCATGAAGTGGCCCTTGCGGGCGCCCATGCGCGCGGTCAAGAGCTCCTTGGAGCCGTGCAGGTAAACGAAGAAGAGGTTGCCGTCGACGGCGGCGCGCAGGCGGTCGCGGTAGCTCTTCTTCAGCGCCGAGCAGGAAACGACGATACCCTCGTTGCGGTCGAGCGCGGCCTTCATGGTCTGGCCGATGATATCGAGCCAGGGCATGCGATCCTCGTCGGTGAGCGGGGTGCCCTTCGACATCTTCTCGACATTCGAGGCCGGATGCAGCGCATCGCCCTCGGCGAATTCAACGGCGAGCGCTTTCGCTATGGCCTCGCCCACGGACGACTTGCCGCAGCCGCTGACCCCCATGACGATGATGGCATGGGGGCGCGTGTTTTGTGCTGACATTCCAGAAACTCTCCTCACCTCGACATGATCCGCCGTGTCAGGAGACCCAAGCTTACGACGCGATGGCCGCATTCTTGCGGGCGAGACGTGCCCTGATGGTGTCGACATCGGCGCGCGGCGTCGCCGCGAACAATGTCTTCGTATAGCTGTGCTGCGGGTCGTTGAAAACCTGATCCCGCGATCCGTATTCGACAGCTTCGCCGTAATACATGACCATGACGTCATCGGCCATATAGCGGACGACCGAGAGGTCGTGGCTGATGAAGACGTAGGTGAGGTTCAGCTCGTCCTGCAGGTCGGCGAGCAGGTTCAGCACCTGTGCCTGCACCGAAAGGTCGAGTGCGGAGACCGGCTCGTCCAAGACCAGAAGCCGCGGCTTCAGCATCAGCGCGCGGGCAATGGCGATACGCTGGCGCTGACCGCCGGAGAACATGTGCGGATAGCGGTTGAAGTGGACGTCCTGCAGGCCGACCTTCTTCAACATCGACATCGCCAGTTCCCGGCGTTCGGCGGCGGGCGTGTTGGTGTTGATGATCAGCGGCTCCATCAGGATATCGCCGATCTTCTTGCGCGGGTTCAGCGAACCATAAGGGTTCTGGAACACGATCTGCACCTTGCGGCGCATCTCGGGCGTCAGATCGCCGGCTGCGATATCCACCTTCTTGCCGTCGATAAACAGTTCGCCGTCGCTTGCCGGATCGATCATGGTGATGATGCGGGCGAGCGTGGACTTGCCGCAGCCGCTTTCACCGACGATGGCGAGCGTCTTGCCCTCTTCCACCTTGAAGTTCACGCCCTTGACAGCGTGTACGGTCTTTTCCTTCTTGAACAGGCCGCCCGGCAGGAAGTAGTTGCGGACGATGTTCTTGCCTTCGAGGACTGGCGTCATTGGGCCGCTCCCTCACTTGTCTGTTTGAAGATCTCGCCGATGGTCGGCAGGCGATCGCCGGTGGCGTTGTCGGGCAGAGCCGCGAGCAGCGCGCGGGTGTAATCGCTCTTCGGTGCTTCGAACAGCGACAACACGTCGGCCTCTTCCATCTTGCGGCCCTTGTACTGCACGATCACGCGATCGGCGGTCTCGGCGACGACACCCATGTTGTGGGTGATCATGATGAGACCCATGCCGTGTTCCGTCTGCAGGCGCATCAGGAGATCGAGGATCTGCTTCTGGATCGTGACGTCGAGCGCGGTAGTCGGCTCGTCGGCGATCAGGAGCTTCGGGTTGCAGGCAATCGCAATCGCGATCATCACGCGCTGGCACTGGCCACCCGACATCTGGTGCGGGAAGTGGCCGAGGCGCTCGGCGGGGTTCGGAATGCCGACGGCTTCGAAGAGCTCGATCGCGCGCTTGCGGCGCTCCGCCTTGCCGAGGCCGAGGTGGATGCGCAGCACTTCCTCGATCTGGAAGCCGACCGTGAAGCACGGGTTGAGGCTGGCGATCGGCTCCTGGAAGATCATCGACATGTCCTTGCCGATGATCTTGCGGCGCTCGCTGCCCGACATGCCGAGCAGGTTGCGGCCGTCGAAGACCAGCTTGTCGGCGGTGACCTTCGCGGTCCAGGGCAGAAGGCCCATGGCTGCCAGCATGGAGACGGACTTGCCGGAGCCGGATTCGCCGACGATGGCCAGGACTTCGCCGGCCGAGACCTTCATCGACACGCCATCGACGGCGCGGAAGGTGCCGGTCGAGGTCTGGAACTCGACGACGAGATTTTCGATTTCGAGAAGTGCCATATCAGGACCTCTTCAGTTTGGGATCGAGCGCATCGCGCAGACCGTCGCCCATCAGGTTGATGGCGAGAACGGTGATGAGGATGCACAGGCCCGGGAAAGTGACGAGCGACGGCGAGCTCTGGAAGAACTCGCGGGCGTCGGCGAGCATCGTGCCCCACTCGGATGTCGGCGGCTGGGCGCCCATGCCGAGGAAGCCGAGGGCCGCCGCGTCGAGAATCGCCGCCGAGAAGGCGAGCGTTGCCTGAACGATGAGCGGTGCAAGGCAGTTCGGCAGGATGGTCTTGAACATCAGGCGAAGCGTGCCGGCGCCGGCGACGCGGGATGCCACGACATATTCCTTCTCGCGCTCGCTGATGACGGCGGCGCGGGTCAGGCGGACGAAGTGCGGCTGGTTGACGATCGAGATCGCGATCATGGCGTTCAGCAGGCCGGGGCCGAGAACGGCGACCAGCACGAGGGCCAGAAGCAGCGACGGGAAGGCCAGGATGATATCCATGACGCGCATGATGATCGTATCGGTGCGGCCGCGGAAGTAACCGGCGACGAGGCCGAGCAGGACGCCGGCGACTGCCGACAGCGAGGCGACGACGAGGCCGATGAACAGCGAGAAGCGCGTGCCGAAGATCAGGCGCGAAAGCATGTCGCGGCCGACTGCATCGGTGCCGAGCAGATAGGCGCTGTTGCCGCCTTCCGACCATGCCGGCGGCAGGCGCTGGAAGCCCGACGGCACGTTCGGATCATGCGGGGCGACTACGGATGCGAAGATCGCCAGCAGGAGAACGAAGACGAAAACGACGAGGCCGATGACCGCGCCCTTGTTGCGGGAGAAGTAGTACCAGAACTCCGAAAGGCCGGAGGGCTGGGCAGACGTGGTGTTTGTCGTGCTCATGGGCCGCTCCTAGTGTCTGATGCGTGGGTTGATGAGACCGTACATGAGATCGACGATCAGATTGACGAGCATGATGATGGCCGCGATCAGGAGAAGACCGCCCTGGACTACGGTGTAATCACGCTTGAACACCGCATCGACCATCCACTTGCCGATGCCCGGCCACGAGAAGATGGTTTCCGTCAGGATCGCGCCGCCAAGCAGAACGCCGACCTGCAGGCCGATCGAAGTGACAACAGGGATCATGGCGTTGCGCAGCGCATGCACGCCGACGACACGCAACGGGGCCAGACCCTTGGAGCGGGCGGTGCGGACGTAATCCTCGCCGAGAACCTCAAGCATGGCCGAACGGGTCTGGCGGGCGATGACGGCCAGCGGAATGGTGCCGAGAACGATGGTCGGCAGGATCAGCGACTGGAAGGCCGACTTGAAGGCGCCGGCCTGACCGGACAGCAGACTGTCGATCAGCATGAAGCCGGTGACCGGCTTGAAGAAGTACATCAGCGAGATACGGCCGGAAACGGGTGTCCAGTGCAGCGTATTCGAGAAGAGAACGATGAGGAGCAGGCCCCACCAGAAGATCGGCATGGAATAGCCGACAAGGGCCACGCCCATGACCCCCTGGTCGAACCACGTCCCCCTCTTCACCGCGGCGAAGATGCCGGCGGGAATGCCGAGGATGATGGCGAACAGGATGGCACAGAGCGACAGCTCCAGCGTTGCCGGAAACAGCGACATGAATTCCTGCAGGACCGGGCGCTTGGTGACGATCGACGAGCCGAGATCGCCCTGCACGAGATTACCGAGGTAATCGATGTACTGGACGTAGACGGGCCGGTCGAGGCCGAGGTCGTGCATGATTTCAGCATGGCGTTCCGGCGCCATGACACGCTCGCCCGACATCAGCATGACCGGGTCTCCGGGCAGCAGGCGGATGAACGCAAAGGCGATGATGGAAACACCGAGGAAGGTGGGGATCAGGACCGCTAGGCGCCCGATGAAAAAACGAAACATATCATATGTCCATATTAGTCCGGCGGTCAGGTATCAAACCTGACCGCCGGCCAAGCCCGATCTTGTCGGGCATCTTTGCATAGTTTTGGTTATTCGGCGATATCAACGCCGTCGAAGCGGTGAACACCGACCGGATCCTGCACGTAGCCGGAAACCTTGGCGTTCATCGGAACGAATTCCGTCGAATGGTCGAGGGTTGCCCAGGGTGCTTCCTTCTTGAAGACGACCTGTGCTTCTTCGTAGAGCTTCGTGCGCTCAGCAACGTCGGAAGTCTTCTTGGCCTTCTTCACGAGGGCGTCGAATTCCTTGTTGCACCACTGCGCGCGGTTGTTGCCGCCGACAGCTTCGCAGCCGAGCAGCGTGTCGAGGAAGTTGTCCGGATCACCGTTGTCGCCCGTCCAGCCGAGGATGGCGGCGCCGTCGCGCTTAACGTCCTTGGAGAGCTTCAGGTATTCGGCCCATTCGTGCGTGACGATCTCGACCTTGACGCCAACCTTTGCGAGGTCAGCCTGCATCAGTTCGGCGGCGCGACGTGCGTTCAGCATGTACGGACGCGAAACCGGCATTGCCCAGATCTTCATCGAGAGATCCTTGACGCCAGCGGCTTCGAGCATCTTCTTAGCTTCATCGGGGCTGTAGGCATCGTCCTTGACGGCGTCGTTGTAGGACCACATCGTCGGCGGGATCGGGTTCTTGGCAACCTGGCCAGCGCCCTGGAACACGGCATCGACGATCGCCTGCTTGTTGATCGCCATGTTGAGCGCCTTGCGCACTTCAGGCTTGTCGAACGGCGCCTGCTGCGTGTTGTAGGCGAGGTAGGAAACGTTCAGGCCCGGCTGTTCCAGAACCTTGAGGCTGGAATCAGCCTTCAGATCCTTGACGTCGGCAGCGTTCGGGTAAGGCATGATGTGGCATTCGCCGGCCTTGAGCTTCTGAGCGCGAACCGAGGCGTCAGGGGTGATCGCGAAAACGAGATCGTCGATCTTTTCCTTGCCCTTGAAGTAGGTTTCGTTGGACTTGTAGCGGATGACGGCATCCGGCTGGTATGCGACGAAGGTGAACGGACCGGTGCCGAGCGGCATCTGGTTCATCTGCTCCATCTTGCCATCGGCCTGCAGCTTGTCGGCATATTCCTTGGAAACGACCGATGCGAAGTCCATCGCGAGGTCGGCGAGGAACGGTGCTTCCGGATGGTTGAGGGTGAACTTGACGGTCAGGTCATCGACCTTTTCGACCGACTTGATCAGATCCGGGAAGCCCATGCCGGCAGCGTATTCGTAGGAAACGCCTGCAACGTACTTGGCCCAGGGGCTGTCGGCCTTCAGCTGGCGGTCGAACGAGAAGACGACGTCGTCGGCGTTCAGGTCGCGGGTCGGCGTGAAGAACTCGGTGGTCTGGAACTTGACGCCCGGATGCAGCTTGAACGTATAGGTCAGGCCGTCATCGGAAACGGTCCAGCTGTCGGCAAGGCCCGGCTCGACTTCGGTCTTGCCATGCTTGAACTCAACCAGGCGGCTGTAGACGGTACGCGAAGAAGCGTCGAAGGTGGTGCCAGCCGTGTAGATTGCGGGATCGAAGCCTTCCGGCGATCCTTCCGAGCAATATACGAGCGTCTTGGACCAAGCGGTCGACGCCATGGCCGAAGCCAAAACGGTCGCTGCCAGAAGGACAGAGATCTTTTTCATGATTTCGTTTCCCAGGTTTGTTCTTTTATACGTTTGTCTGATCGCAGAGCGCTCCTCCCGATCGAGCGCCGATGGAACGATATTTGATTGTTTAAATCAACGACCGGGCCGGAAAATTTTTCCGACCGGGCAACTTTAGTAATTTTACGCCGAAAATGGGCCGCATTTAGCAATATTCACGCTGGATAACCCTTGTTTTGGTCACATTTAATGTTGCGCATATCAACGACAGTGCAAATACCGACCCATCGGGTAGACGCTTGAGGTCTGAATCCGGAAACGAAACAACCGCAGCCACTATCAGTGACTGCGGTTGCGAAAAATAAAGCAACGCTACCTCAGGCAGCGGGCGCGACAGCCCGCGACTTCGGGTGATGATGATCGCCTTCGAGGCCGAGCAGGAAGTTGATCTGCGGACGGGCCTTGACCAGATCGTCGATCGAGTACTGCGTCAGCACATCGAAGAAGGCGTTCAGCGCCTTGCGCAGCGCCGAATTCAGGCCGCAGCTATCGACCAGCGGGCAATCGACTTCGCCATCATCCTCGAAGCACTCGGCCATGGCGAAGCTGTCTTCGGTGACGCGCACGACGTCGAAGAGACTGATCTTGTCCGCCGGCTTGCCGAGGCGGACGCCACCGTTGCGGCCGCGCACGGTCTCGACGAGACCAGCCTTGTTCAGCGGCTGCAGGATCTTGAACAGGAAGAGCTCGGAAACGCCGTATGCCTTGGCAATTTCGGGAATCCGGCTGAGACTGCCGTCATTGGCAGCGCAGTACATCAACATGCGAACAGCATAGTTGGTCTGCTTGGTCAAACGCATGCCGATCTCCAGATTCGTTCTCGTTAGGCACCGTATATAATGCCTTTGATAGTTTTGAACAATTCCAAAATAGAAAAAGATGAAAAAATCAATCACGTTATAAATGCGAGCGGCGCGTGGACCTGAACGAGAACGGGCCCCTCGCGGGGCCCGGTTCCAAAGCGCAGCTTTTACAAATACTTACTTCATCGTCGGCATGACGAACTCGGCGCCGTCCTTGATGCCGGATGGCCAACGGGCGGTGATCGTCTTGGTCTTCGTCCAGAATTTGATCGAGTCCGTGCCGTGCTGGTTGAGGTCGCCGAAGCTCGATGCCTTCCAGCCGCCGAAAGAGTGGTAGGCGAGCGGCACGGGGATCGGAACGTTGACGCCGATCATGCCGATATTGATGCGGGAGGCGAAGTCGCGGGCCGCATCGCCGTCACGGGTATAGATCGCGACGCCGTTGCCGTATTCATGCTTCATCGGCAGCTCGAGGGCTTCCTCGTAGTTCTTGGCGCGAACGACGGAGAGAACCGGTCCGAAGATTTCGGTCTTGTAGATATCCATATCCGGCGTGACGTGATCGAACAGCGTGCCGCCGACGAAATAGCCATCCTCATAGCCCTGCAGCTTGAAGCCGCGGCCATCGACGACCAGCTTGGCGCCTTCTTCGACACCCTTGTCGATGAGACCGGAGACGCGGGCCTGGGCTTCCTTGGTGACGAGCGGGCCGAGGTCGGCCTTGTCATCCGTATAAGGACCGATGCGCAGCGCCTCGATCTTCGGCGTCAGCTTCTCGACCAGGCGGTTGGCGGTTTCCTCGCCGACAGGAACGGCAACCGAGATCGCCATGCAGCGTTCGCCGGCGGAACCGTAGCCAGCGCCCATCAGCGCGTTGACGGCCTGGTCCATGTCGGCGTCGGGCATGATGATCATGTGGTTCTTGGCGCCGCCGAAGCACTGCGCGCGCTTGCCGTTCATGGCAGCGGTGCCATAGACGTAACGGGCGATCGGGGTCGAGCCGACGAAGGAAACCGCGCCGATATCCGGGTCCGTCAGGATGGCGTCGACGGCTTCCTTGTCACCGTTGACGACGTTGAGGATACCTGCCGGAAGGCCGGCTTCGATCATCAGTTCGGCGAGGCGCATAGGCACGGACGGATCGCGCTCGGAAGGCTTTAGGATGAAGGCGTTGCCGCAGGCGATCGCAGGCGCAAACATCCACATCGGGATCATGGCCGGGAAGTTGAACGGGGTAATGCCGGCGCCGATGCCGACAGCCTGGCGCATCGAGTACATGTCGATCGCGGGGCCGGCGCCCTCGGTGAACTCGCCCTTCTGCAGGTGCGGAATGCCGCAGACGAATTCGCAGACTTCTAGACCGCGGACGATATCGCCCTTGGAGTCTTCGACCGTCTTGCCGTGCTCCTTGGAGAGCATGACGGCGAGCTCGTCCATGTGCTTGTTCAGGAGTTCGACGAACTTGAAGAAGACGCGGGCGCGACGCTGCGGGTTGGTGGCGGCCCACTTCGGCTGCGCGGCCTTGGCGTTTTCGACGGCGGCGCGCATCTCTTCGACGCTGGCAAGTGCCACAGTCGCCTGAACTTCGCCAGTTGCCGGATTATAGACGTTGCTCGCGCGGCCGCTGGAGCCAACGACGTGCCTGCCGCCGATGAAATGACCAATCTCGTGCATGGGTGCCTCCTCTGGGTTTCACAGTCTTTGTTGGATGACCCAGCATCGCACTTCAATTTGCACAGATCAATGAACAGGTTTAAGCAACCGTTGTGCAAAAATTAAAGCCGGAGGCCGATTTGGACTGGGATGATGTGCGTATGTTCCTGGCCGTAGCCCGGACCGGACAGATTCTTTCCGCCTCCAAACGGCTGGGCGTCAACCACGCCACACTGAGCCGGCGGGTGACGACGCTGGAGGAGCGGCTGAAGACGCGGCTGCTCGTGCGCCGCACCAATGGCTGCGACCTGACGGCGGAGGGCGAGATGTTTCTGCACGCCGCCGAGCGCATGGAGACCGAGATGCTGAGGGCGCAGGCGAGCCTCGGCCATCTCGACAGCAGCATCGCGGGAACGGTTCGGATCGGCGCGCCGGATGGATTCGGCGTCGCGTTTCTGGCACCTCGGCTCGGCCGGCTGATCAAGCGGCATCCGGAGCTCAGGATACAGCTCGTGCCGGTGCCCCGCTCCTTCTCTCTGTCGCAGCGCGAGGCCGATATCGCGATCACGCTGGAGCGGCCGGAACAGGGGCGGCTCGTCTCATCGAAGCTGACGGACTACACGCTCGGGCTCTACGCCTCGAAGGGTTATCTCGAGGCGAACGGCACGCCTAAAGATATCGAGGCACTCAAGGAGCATCCCCGGATCGGCTATGTCGAGGATCTGATCTTCACCGCATCGCTGAACTTCTCATCGGCGGTGATGCGTAGCTGGGACGCCGGCTTCGAGATTTCGACCGCGACCGGGCAGACGGAAGCCGTTCGCTCCGGTGCCGGCATCGGCATCCTGCACGATTACATTGCCCGGCAATATCCCGAACTGATCCGCATCCTACCCGATGTTTCGATCGAGCGCGCCTACTGGACGACGTATCATGAAAGCGCACGCGACCTGCTGCGCGTGCGCACCGTCGTCGATTTCCTGCAGGAACTGGTGTCCGCCGACAGGCAGATGTTCCTTTAGATTAGCTCCGCACGGCCTGATCCCAAGCATGCTTGGGTGGCTCGTCGTTTTCATCCGGGTTCGGATTGGGCAGTTCGTCCGGCAAGCTGTCGGGCTCCGGCTCGTGGATCGGAGGCTGCGGCGCCCAATCCGGTCCCGGCATCGGCGGCGTGCCGGGCAAGGGTTCGTTTGGCACGGACATGATCCGCTCCTTTCTTGGATATCTGTTTCTGAAGATGTGCCGGCTTAGCGCCGGGCGGCTTCAGCTGAACGCATCGGCATGGCATCGATGATGGTGAAAAGCTCGGCGGCCGATATTGGCTCGCCGATGGTGAGCTTCACCGTTCCATCCTTGCCGATAAGGAAGGTCATGAATTCTCCCGGCGGCGGGGCGGCCAGATCACGGGCGAGCGCCTTGGCGTCCAGATCCTCAACGGCGCCGAAAAGCGGGCGCACGGTATCGCCGGCGACCTTCAGCACGACGACATCGCGCGCTTGGAGGCCCGGCCTTTCAGCCATCAGCTGGTTTTCCTGCCGGGCTGTTCGGGCATTGCCCTTGTCGGGAAAGATCACAATGACGCGGCTGTTCCAGCGGAACTGCGCAAGGCTTGCGACAACCGACTTGTCGGCTTGGGTTTCCAACATACACACCTTCCTTTTAAAGAAGGAAAACGTGTGCTGATGCCCGGAGTTCCATGATCGGCCGGAAGGATCGGGATAGCCTGGCGCCTACCCGCGCCAGGAGCGGCGCATTTGCCATAGGCTGCCGAAGAGCAGGAAGAAGAGCGGCACGCTGCCATAGGACAGATGAAATCCTGTAAGCGGAACCGAAGCGAGACCGCCCTCGTCCACGGTGACCGGAAGATGAACCCATCCAATCAAATAGACGGCGCGGGAGACTGCAATGGCGGCCATGATCAGACCCGCGAGATCGATAAAGCGCATGTGCTCGCGCACGGCCAGAGCGAAGACCCCGAAGAAGGCGGCGGCATAGGTTGCCAGCATAAGATAGGTGGCGCCGCCGAGCAGACTGAAGTCGTGCAGCAGGATATCGTCGCTCGTATCCGGGAGGCCAGTGTCGAGGACTGGAAGCACGACTGCCAGAACCGCGCACACGAGCAACATGCCGCGCTCCAGGAGTTCGCCGCCATCGACCCATCGATCGCCGATGCGAAATGCACGTCGTTCCATGATGCTGTCCCCATGATACCGTCCGGCTACCGCTCAACACGATGTAGCGCCCGGCGGAACATTCGCCCTCAGGTTGCCAATATATCCTATATGGGGAGAGGTAAAACTACCTCCGGCATCGGCCCGTCCCTGGGGTTCGGGCGATACGGTTAATGAACCGCTAAGCGAGGAGGCAAGCGGCAGGACCGGCGAAGAGCCGCCGGTCCCGCAATAACAACTGGATTATTCGAGGCCCAGCGAAGCAAGTGGCAGCTGCAAGGCAGCGGCGATGCGCTTGATCTTGGCGGAATCCGTGTCTTCGCCGCGTTCGATTTCCTCGATTTCAGCGACGAGCAGACCACACGTCACGGCGAGATCGTCAACGCTATAGCCAATGGTCTCGCGTGCCGTTCTCAGAACTGCGGCTGCGTTGACCGGAGGGATTGGCTGGGCGTTGGATTTATCCAGATTGCTGAGCGAAATGGACATATAAGTCTCCTTCTAAAATCACTCTGAATTAACCCCCGGCGGGAAAATGGCATTCTCGTTCACATTTTGCAACGCAATATGACGCAGGGGGCGCGGGGCATGGCGATGATATTGATTAGCAACACCTTTTATACAAGGGTGACTCACGAAAAATACCTGTCCGGCGCGGCGACAGGCCGTTGATAGGCCACATCGGGCACAGCTTGGGCAGGCGGACGACTCGTCAGAACGCTCGATTTTGTCTGCGCGGAGCATGTTGCAGAGCGGCATTTGCAGGCGTAAAATCATGACATCGGCGCCTGCGGTGAGGTCGCCTCGATGCGACCATTGTTTGATCCCGGCAAGCGCCCTTTTGGAGCGCGTACGGCCATGTTCACGAGGGATAGCAGAGACGCTGACCGGGATATCGAGAGCGACAGTCCGCTGTGCCGATCGCACGGCGGCGCGGAGGTGCTGGCGCTTCTGCCCGATCCGATGACCGCCCGGCTCTGTCTCGACCTTGCAGAAGATGCGGCGCATGCCATACACGGCTCAATGGCCGCCGCCCATATCGGATCGGAACCGATGACGCTGGTCTTCTCGCCCGAGGAGATCGATTTGATACAATTGCGCGATCACGCCGAGGGCTCATCGCGGCAGCGTTTCGAGCAGGTTGGCCGGGCATTCGCCATCTGGCGCCGGCGCCACGCGCAGCGACGCACGGTTTTTCTCGACGATTGCCGCGGCGATGTCGCACGATGCGTCGCCACCGAATGCGCGGCGAGCGAACTCGTGGTCACATCGAGGCACGGCAACGCCGACGCGCGCGACGCCTTCCGCAGCGTCGTGTTCAGCCAGCACAAACTCGTCCTGATGCCGCCCGCCCGCGACTATTACCAGGGCAATCTGTTCGGCCATGTGGTGATCGGCTGGAGACAACAGGGACACGCCGAAGACACCCTTATCGCCGCCAAACGCTGGCTTGCGGCCGCGAAACGGATCACGCTCGTCTGCATCGACGATACCGACGGCAGGGCCAAGACGAGTGCCGAGGCCCTGCTTGCCCGCCTCGCGCTTCAAGGCCAGGTGGTGGCGATATCGTCGAATGGCCTTTCGATCGGCGAGGCGATCGTTGAATTCGCCAAAACAGAGAAAGCAACCTGCCTGCTGATCGGCGCCTTTAAGCACGGCTATCTTCTGGAACTGCTCTTCGGCCGGATCACCCGATACGTGCTTTCGCACGCGACCATGCCTGTCATGATGAAGCATTGAGGCGATGTCTCGAGGGAGACGAAAGCCGGATACTTATCTCATTATAGTGGAGAGAATGGTACGGTTGGGGGGTCTCGAACCTCCGACCTCAGGTGCCACAAACCTGCGCTCTAACCAACTGAGCTACAACCGCACAAACGTCGCTTGGCGCGACGGGGGTGACATACGGGGACTTGAAATTTAATTCAAGCCCTATCTGTCCTTAATATACAAAAAGGCTGGACGAAGGGTCCAGCCTTTTTGTTCGTCTGTCATAAAAATCAGGCAGCCTTGAAAGAAGCCATGACCTTTTCAGCGGCTTCCTTCGACGGCTTGGCAACCTTTTCGGCCACCAGCTTGGAGGTTTCCTGCATGGCCTTGGCCTGTTCGATCGTCAGTTCCGCCTGCTTGCGCAGGAAAGAGGTCTGCAGTTCGAAGAACTCGGCAACGGACTTGACCGAGAGGAGCGCGTCCATGTGGGTCAGCGAGTTCTCGGCATTCGTGCGCAGGGCGCCGATCGCCTGATGGCCGATTTCGGCAGCGCCGGCCTGGGCCGTCTGAACGGTGGATTCGAGCGTCTTGCTGGCTTCTTCGCCGGCTGCCTTCATCTTGGCATAGGCGTCGCGCGACTGCTGCGAGCCCTTTTCGGCGAAATCGCGAAACGAGTCAGCGAACTTCGCGGGGTCAAAAGAGGAGATAGAAAATACGTCTTCCATTTTCGCCATTGGTGTTTGCTCCTTTTGTCTCGGCATCGTGAAAGCCTCGTTTGTTAGGTAAGCATCATATAGCGCATTCCATTGTGCAGTGCAACATGATTGTGCGGCGCAACCGACGTTAACCTTTTCGGCCGAAAGCCATTGGTCGTGCTGGACCGGTTTGCGCCCTGTCGTTATTAATAGACCGTTAATTTGCCAGGCCCGAAGACTAAAGGTCCACTGATGCCCGCAGTCCAATATCCGTTCATCGACATCGCCGTGCATCCGCGTGTGCGGGAGCACTTTGCCCGTGGGGAAGCGCTGGTGCTTTTCTCGGCGGACCTTGCGCGTGCGCTCTGGGCGAACGGCGCGGGCGCCGAGCTTTTCGGGCATGCGGCTGTCTATGATCTCCTGGATCAGGGCGTCAATCGCGGCGATATCACCTATCGCCAGCTGGAGGTGACCGCCCGCCAGCTTGCAAGGACCGGCGATACCAGGAACTTCATGATCCGCATCGCGCAGGGTTTCCAGCGCGTGGCCGTGCAGGCCTCGGTTGAACTGATTGACGTTTCCGGCGAAGCGGCGGTGCTGGTCTCGTTGCCGGTCGCGACGCGGGCGCTGTCGACGGAGCAATCGGCCGCGCAGATGCTGAAGGGGCTCGACGATCCCGATACGCATATGGCCGTCATCGGCGGCGAAGGCGAGATCGTTGCCGCCTCCCCCGGCTTTTCATCCCTCGGCGTGACACAGCCGACGGCAAAGGCCCTGGCGACCATGGCCGGCGCGCATCCGCACGGGCTGATCAAGCGACCGGTCGCGACAGGCAAGGGTTATCTGCCGGCCGCCGTCGGGCGAATCAGCCACGAGCCCGCGCTTTACCTGCTTTTCGCGGTCGAGACCGTGCTCGGACGTCTGGACCCGACGGATACGCCGGACTTATCCACAAGCCCCGTTAACCATACCGTTGTCGCGCCGGCCTCGACATTCGCCGACGCGATCGATGCCGTTGCCGAGATCGAGGATATCGAGGACGCGCCGGACGAGAGCATTGCCGACGATGCCGACATCGCGGAGGCTTCATCGGTTGCCGCCGAGGCCTTCGAGGCGGAGACCGTGCCGGCTGGTGACGAAGCCTACGAGGCAGGCGTGATCGAGCCTGATATGGCGCCCGTCGTGGAGGACGAGACGCACGGGTTCGGCGATGTCGAGACGCTGCCGGATTCCGATCCGGAGCCCGAAGCATTGCTTGCGGCAGATCATGCTGCCGAGGATATCGATGATGCCGAGGCGCCTGTAGCTGCCGAGGAGACGGTAGCGCCCGACGATGTAGAGGCCGACGAGGCATTCCATCCGGGCGAGACGGTTGCCGATGACGACATCGCGGCTTTCGAGCCGGATTATGTGATCGCTGAGCCGGTCGCGGCTGCCGAACTGGCCGATGGCGAGCTTACAAGCGACGATGTCGTGGCCTATGAGGCGCCGGCAGAGACGCCCGAACCCCATGCCGCTGATCTGGATGATGACGCCGAAGTCGCGCCCGCCGTTGCCGAGGTCGCGCCCGAGGCTACCCAGGTAGCGGCCGAAAACGGTCGTTTCGTCTTCAAGCCGAACAGCCGGGCGACGCGTTTTGTGTGGAAGATCGACGCCGAAGGTCATTTCAGCGAGGTTTCCGGCGAGTTCGCGGAAGCGGTTGGTCCGCATGCTGCAGACATTATCGGCATCGCCTTCAGCGATGTGTCGGCGCTGTTCAACCTCGATCCCGAGGGCAAGATTTCCGAGGCGCTGGCGCGCCGCGACACATGGTCGGGCAAGACCATTCACTGGCCGATCGAGGGCACGAGCCTCGCCGTGCCGGTCGATCTGGCGGCGCTGCCGACCTATACGCGCAGCCGCGAATTCGACGGCTTCCGCGGCTTCGGCGTCGTGCGTCTCTCCGATGCGGCGGAAGATCCGCTGGCGCTCGGCCTCACATTCGGCCCTGATGGCATTGCTTATGGCGACGCTGCGCTGGATCAGCAAGACGACGAGACCGTGGCGGATGAGCTCGCGGAAGAGACGCTTGCCGAGGACAGCATCGACGAAGCGCCGGTTTCCGTGGAGACGACGGACGCTGCCGATGCGGCGACGGACGATTTCCTAGCCGAAGAAGAGCACGCCGCTGAGGACGATACGCCCGCTCCGGCGCTAATGCAGAGCGTGGAAACACCGCGCGCCGAACCGCCGGTTTTGCGCATCGTAGAGACACCAAACCGCCGACTGACCGACAAGATCGTGCAGCTGCATGGCGTCGGCCCCGGCCTGACGAATGCCGAGCAGGCGAATTTCCGCGAGATCGCAAAGCGTCTCGAAGCATTTGGCGTGAATACGCCGGATGAGGATGGCGAGGCGAAGCAAGCGACTGACGAGGCGCAGAAGGCGACCGACGAGGCACCTCGAACAGACCTTATCAATGACAACGCATCGCAAGGCGATGAGGTTGTTGCCGACACGACGGATCAGCACGAGGGCAGCGCCGAGGTCTCGGGATCGGATGAAGCTGAGCAGCCGCTATCCAGCAACATAGCAGACAGTGATGCCGTACTCAGTGACGCCGAGGCCCCCTCTTCTTCCGAGCATTCGACGGACGAGCGGCTCCCCGAAACGCCTGTTGCAGCCAACGACGACAGCGACGATGTCACCGAAGGTCTCGAAGAAACGGTCAGCCAGATGGATATTCTGGCGAGCTTCATACCGCCCCGGGTGAAGATGACCGATGGTTTCTCGGCAGGCATGATCGATCAGCTGCCGGTTGCCGTACTCATTCATGCGGGCGATCAGCTCATCCATGCCAACCCTGAATTCATGCGCCTGACGGGCTATCGCTCGCTGCAGGATCTGGCCGATGTCGGCGGTATCGATGCGCTGCTCCAGCGCGACGACATTGCCGACGCCAGCGCGCGCCATGACGGCATGATGCTCGTCACCATGGAAGACGACCTCGTGCCGGTGTCGGCGCGGCTGCAATCGATCCGCTGGGAAGACAGCACGGCATTGATGCTGGCCTTGATGCCTGTCGTCAGCGAGCGGCCGGCGCCTGCTCCAGAGATTGCTCCTGCTATCGACGGACGCGCCGCCGACCGCATGGTCGAGAAGGTCGCCAAGCTGCAGGTGGAAGTCGAGGAGCTGCGCTCGATCCTGGAAACCGCGACCGACGGCGTCGTGGTGATCGGCGCCGACGGCGACATCCGCTCGATGAACCGTTCCGCCAGCGCGCTCTTCAACTATGACGAGGAAGACACGCGCGGCAAACCCTTCGTGATGCTCTTCGCGCATGAGAGCCAGAAGGCCGTGCTCGACTATATCAACGGCATTTCCAGCCATGGAGTCGCCAGCGTCCTCAATGATGGGCGCGAGGTGATCGGCCGCGAGGCATCGGGCGGTTTCGTGCCGCTGTTCATGACGCTCGGGCGGCTGACCTCCTCCAGCGGCTATTGCGCCGTGATCCGCGACATCACCCAGTGGAAGCGCACCGAGGACGAGTTGCGCGGCGCCAAGAGTGCCGCCGAGACGGCCAACGCCCACAAGACCGATTTCCTCGCACGCGTCAGCCACGAGATCCGCACGCCGCTCAATGCCATCATCGGCTTTTCCGACATGATGGCCGGCGAGCGCTTCGGGCCGATCGGTCATCCGCGTTACGTCGAATATGCTAACGACATCGGCCGCTCGGGCCGGCATGTGCTCGATATCGTCAACGACCTGCTCGACATCTCGAAGATCGAAGCCGGCGAGATGGATCTCGATTTCGACTCGATCAATCTCAACGAAGCGATCTCGGAAGCCGTGGCGCTGCTGCAGCCGCAGGCCAACAGCCAGCGGGTGATCATCCGCACGGCGCTTTCGCACGCGGTTCCCGATGTGGTCGCCGATCTGCGCTCGATCAAGCAGATCGCGCTCAACATCCTCTCCAACGCCATCCGCTTCACGCCATCGGGCGGGCAGATCGTCGTATCGACCTCCTATGAAACGAATGGCAGCGTCGTGCTTCGCATTCGTGACACGGGCGTGGGCATGACCCGCAGCGAGCTCGACCAGGCGATGAAGCCCTTCCGGCAGGTCTCGACGCAATCACGCCATCGCGGCGAAGGCACGGGTCTCGGCCTGCCGCTCACCAAGGCGATGGTGGATGCCAACCGAGCGATCTTCGCGATCAGCTCGACACCCAACGAAGGGACGCTCGTCGAGATCGCGTTCCCGTCGCAACGGGTTCTGGCCAGCTAAGAAAAAAGGCAGCCAAGAGGCTGCCTGAGAGTTTGGGTGCTGTTCAACAAGGGCTTAGGCGATTAACATCATGTTGCGGGAGCAAAGCTCCAAGCTGCCTCGTTCATATGCAGCCCCAAGTTACATTTACCTTTGACAAGGCTTTCTTAACGAAAGGTTGCCGGAGCGACGAAGCTCTGCCCGGTCACATATTGTAGTTTCGCTATCATTTTAACGATTTACGCGCGCAGTTCTTCGATATCTGAAAACAAATCAAGAGCTTGCGGATTGGCGAGCGCTTCCTTGTTCTTCACCGGCCGTCCATGCACGATCTCGCGAACGGCGAGTTCGACGATCTTGCCAGACTTGGTGCGCGGAATATCGTCGACCGCGATGATTTTGGCGGGGACGTGACGTGGCGAGGCGCCGCTGCGGACTCGCGCTTTGATTGACTTGACCAACTCATCGGTCAGAGCAACGCCGGGTGCCAGGCGAACGAAGAGAACGACCCGGACATCGTCATCCCAATCCTGACCGATGCAGAGCGCCTCGGCGACCTCGGGCATCTGTTCGACCTGATTGTAGATTTCCGCCGTGCCGATGCGCACGCCACCGGGATTGAGCGTCGCATCCGAGCGGCCGTGAATGATGATACCATCATGCTCCGTCCATTCGGCGAAATCGCCGTGGCACCAGATGTTGTCGAAGCGCTCGAAATAGGCGGCACGATATTTGGCGCCATCGCTGTCGTTCCAGAACATGACCGGCATGGACGGGAAGGCCTTGGTGCAGACAAGCTCGCCCTTTTCGCCGCGCACGGGATGGCCGTTGTCATCCCACACATCCATGGCAAGGCCGAGCCCCGGCCCCTGTATTTCACCGCGCCAGACCGGCTGCATGGGATTGCCCAGCACGAAGCAGGAGACGATGTCGGTGCCGCCGGAGATGGAGGCGAGCTGAATGTCCTCCTTGATGCCCTCATAGACAAAGGTGAAGCCCTCGGGCGATAGCGGCGATCCGGTCGAGGTCATGAGGCGCAGGCTGCTCAGGTCGTGCGAGTTGCGCGGCGTCAGGCCGCTCTTGCGCACGGCGTCGATATATTTCGCCGAGGTGCCGAAAACCGCGAACTTTTCCGCTTGCGCGTAGTCGAAGAGCACATTGCCATCGGGCGCGAAGGGAGAGCCGTCAAAGAGGCAGAGAGTGGCGCCGACGGCAAGCCCCGATACCAGCCAGTTCCACATCATCCAGCCGCAGGTGGTGAAATAAAAGAGCTTTTCGCCGGCCCCGAGGCCGCAATGCAGCCGATGCTCCTTGAGATGCTGCAAAAGCGTGCCGCCGGCCGAATGCACGATGCATTTGGGCACGCCCGTCGTGCCCGAGGAGAACAGGATATAGAGAGGATGCGAGAACGGCAGACGCAGGAATTCGACCGGGCGGACGGGATGGGCGGCGATGAAGGTCTCCAGCGTTCGGGCACCAGATACGGCCCGCGCGACATCATCGGCGTCACCGGCACCGTGCGCCGCACCAAGCGCGGCGAGCTGTCGATCAATGCGCAAGAGATCACCATGCTCACCAAGTCGCTTCTCCCCATGCCGGAGAAGTGGAACGGCATCGCCGATATCGAGATCCGCTATCGCAAGCGCCACCTCGACATCATGAGCAACGACGAATCCAAGCTCCGCTTCCAGCAGCGCTCGAAGATCCTCTCCGGCATCCGCCGCTTCATGGAAGACGACGGCTTCATGGAAGTCGAGACGCCGATGCTGCACTCCGTCTATGGCGGCGCGACGGCCGATCCGTTCAAGACGCACCACAACACGCTGAAGCAGGACATGTACCTGCGCATCGCGCCCGAGCTCTTCCTGAAGCGTACGCTGGTGTCGGGCCTCACCGACAAGGTCTTCGAGATCAACCGCAACTTCCGCAACGAAGGCGTCTCCACAAGGCACAATCCCGAGTTCACCATGATGGAGTGCTACTGGGCCTATGCCGATTACGAGGACATCATGGACCTCGTCGAGCGCCTGTTCGAGAAGCTGGCGCTGCAGGTTCACGGCACGACGGAATTCCCCTTCGGCGACAAAGAGATCTCCTTCAAGGGCCCGTTCAAGCGCGTCCCCATGCCTGACGCTGTCAAGGAAGCGACCGGTATCGATTTCCTCGCCATGAAGACCGACGAGGAAGCCCGCACGGCCGCCAAGGCCGCCGGCTTCGAGGTCGAGAAGGACTGGACCTGGGGCGAATGCCTTGCCTTCATCTTCGAGGAAAAAGTCGAGGGCACGCTGATCCAGCCGAGCCACGTCACCCACTTCCCGAAGGACATCTCGCCCTTCGCCAAGGAAGTGCCGGGCGAGCCGCGCCTAGTCGAACGCTTCGAGACCTATTGCAACGCCTGGGAACTGGGCAACGCCTTCTCCGAATTGAACGATCCGGAAGAACAGCGCCGCCGCATGGTCGAACAGCTGGAGCAGGCGCATGCCCGCGGCGAGAAGGACAAGCAACTGGACGACGAATTCCTCGACGCCATCGACCAGGGCATGCCGCCCGCCGGCGGCCTCGGCATCGGCGTCGATCGCCTGACCATGCTCTTGACCAACGCCCCCTCGATCCGCGACGTCATCCTCTTCCCGGCCCGCAAGGCCAAGGCTGACTAAGATCGGTCACGGACACAAGAAAAGGCGGCGGCCCGAAAGGGTTGGCCGCCTTTTTTGTTTGGCTGCGATAGCGCCTCTCCCCGCCATCGCCAGGTAACTGAGCGCATCTCCCACTGACATCGAGAACGATGCGCCAACACCTCCCCACCCTCATTCCTGTGCTTGTCACAGGAATCCAGCCGACGCGCGTCCGCGCGGCCAAGAGAGTCTATTGTGATCAAGGACTTGATCACGCTGGATCCCTGTGACGAGCACGGGGATGAGGGAGATTGTGGGAACCCGTCCGCTACATCGCGAAGGTCTTATTGCGCAGCAGGTCATCGCAGACCGTACAGCAACCAATCAATCAATGCCCGCCTGAAGGCGCCGCCGCCGGGGCTGCCTCACCTTCGGCCGGGGCCGCGCCGTGTCCTCCGGCAGCAGGCGCTGCGCCTTCGCCCTTGGCAGCCGGCTTGCCCTCGCCGCCCTCGGTCGCGGCAACCGCGATCGGGTCGATACAGTCAGACACATCCTTGAAGGATGCGTTGAGCGTGGTGATCTCGTCCTCGGGCAAGTCGACGCGTTCGCCGAAGAACAGGCCGTTGGCGGCCGCCGTGCCGTCGTAGTAGCGGGCGGTGTAGGTCTTGTTGCCCTCGATGCTTTCGACGATCGGATCGGGATGCGGGATATAGACGACGTCGGCGCCGATCGCCCGGCCGCGAATGTCGGAGCGCAGCGTCGGACCGTTGGCGTCGAGAACCACGACCTGCACCAGATCCGGCTTCTGCGCATCGTAGACGGCCTTGGCTACCCTGAGCGCCGTCTTGACGCGGGTCATGCCGTCGGTCGGTTCGGTCTTGATATACTTGCGGATCCAGACCCGCTTCTGCTTCTTGATGGTGACGAGATTGACGTCGGTGCACGCGGCACCGTTCACGGTCTCCGCGGGAGGACCGAGCAGGGTGTCCTTGCCGATATACAGCGCTGCGCCGCCGGAAACGCCCCCAAGAAGGGCAATTCCGCCGATGATCAGCACCAATTTCCGGGAAGGCCGGAAGATGCGCAGTAAGGCCTTCACGCCAACTGCTCCGCCATCAAGTCACTCCAACGCAATAAACTGGTGTGGACGCTAGAGAAATGACGTTTCGGAATACTTAAATGCGGGCAAGAAGTTTGTGCCACAAAGAGACTTATCCCAAAAAAGGTCCAGCTGGTGCACGCTTGCAATGGCCTCGGGCGCCATGCTCTAACATGCCATGGCCTTCACGCTTCGCCAGATTCAATACTTCATCGCAGTGGCCGAGCAGGGCTCGATCACGCGGGCCGCGCAGAACCTGTCGATCTCGCAATCCTCGGTTACGGAAGCGCTGAAGGAGCTGGAGACCGACCTCGGCGTCGAGCTCTTCGACCGCCATCCGCGCGGGCTGACGATCACCCATAACGGCCACCAGTTCCTGCGCCATGCCACCAAGATCCTGGCCAGCGTCTCCGATGCCCGCGCCAGCTTTTCCGGCACCAGCAACCAGCCCTCGGGCACGCTCAACATCGGCGTCACCTCGCTGGTCGCCGGCTACGTGCTCTCCGACCTGCTCGCCCGCTACCGCCGCGCCTGCCCCGGCGTCGAGGTCTCGGCCATCGAGGACAATGGCGGCTATCTCGAGCATCTGCTTGTCGGCGGCGAGCTCGATGTCGCGGTCATGGTCATCTCCAACCTGCGCGATCGCATGGCATTGCAGGCCGAAATCCTGGAAACCTCACCCTATCGCCTCTGGCTGCCCATGGGCCACCCGCTTGTGTCCGCCGACATCATCTCCATCGCCGATATCGCCCGCGAGCCGCTGATCATGCTGACCGTCGACGAAATCGAGGAGAACACCGGCAAGCTGCTCTCCGCCCTCGGCGCCCGCCCACACGTGGCCTTCCGCACGCGTTCGGTCGAAGCGGTGCGCAGCCTGGTCGCGACCGGCGCCGGCGTGGCGCTGCTCCCCGATCTCGTCTACCGCCCCTGGTCGCTGGAAGGCGACCGCATCGAAAGTCGCGACGTCTCCGGCTCGCTTCCGGTCGTTCAGGTCGGCATGGTCTGGCGCAAGGGCTCCAGCCTGCCGCAGGCAGCAAGGGATTTCGTCGGCATCGCCGAGGCTATGAGAAGCGGGCGGCCGCGCTAAACCTTAGAGCACGCAACCACCTATCGGAAATTCCGATAACGCCATTCTGATA
Source organism: Rhizobium sp. UBA1881 (assembly GCF_002338015.1). NCBI lineage: Bacteria > Pseudomonadati > Pseudomonadota > Alphaproteobacteria > Hyphomicrobiales > Rhizobiaceae > Rhizobium > Rhizobium sp. UBA1881. Next base: position 5,112 of record NZ_DDHH01000130.1, on the reverse strand, counting down.
AATGAATTTGCGAAAGCGGTTTTTTCGCGTCACCTTTTCTGCCGGGAACAAAACGCCACGAAGTGGCACCAAAACCGGGAGACATCAGATGAAATATCTTCTGAAATCGTGCACGGCTGCGCTTGCGACCCTGAGCTTCGTGACGCAGGTCGTGGCGGCCGAGCCGCTGAAGGAATTGGGCAAGGGCGAAGGCGCTGTCAGCATCGTGGCCTGGGCCGGCTATATCGAGCGCGGCGAAAGCGACAAGAATTACGACTGGGTCACCGGCTTCGAGAAGGAGACGGGCTGCAAGGTCTCGGTCAAGACCGCCGCCACCTCCGATGAAATGGTGTCGCTGATGAATGAAGGCGGCTTCGACCTCGTCACCGCCTCCGGCGACGCGTCGCTGCGCCTCGTGGCCGGCAAGCGCGTCCAGCCGATCAACACCGATCTCATCCCGAGCTTCAAGAATGTCGACAAGCGCCTGCAGGATGCGCCCTGGTATACGGTGAATGGCGTCCACTACGGCGTTCCCTATCTCTGGGGACCGAACGTGCTGATGTACAACACCGACGCCTTCAAGGGCGAGGCGCCGAAGAGCTGGAAGGTGGTCTTCGAGGAAGAGACGCTTCCCGACGGCAAGTCCAACAAGGGCCGCGTCCAGGCCTATGACGGCCCGATCTACATCGCCGACGCCGCCCTCTATCTCATGGCCCACAAGCCGGAACTCAACATCAAGAACCCCTACGAGCTCAACGAAGACCAGTACAAGGCCGCCCTCGATCTTCTCCGCGGCCAGCGCAAGCTCGTCTCGCGCTACTGGCACGATGCGATGATCCAGATCGACGATTTCAAGAATGAAGGCGTCGTCGCCTCCGGCTCCTGGCCCTTCCAGGTCAACCTGATGCAGGCCGACAAGCAGAAGATCGCCTCCACCTTCCCCGAAGAGGGCGTCACCGGCTGGGCTGACACGACCATGCTGCATGCCGACAGCGAGCACCCGAACTGCGCCTACATGTGGATGGAGCATTCGCTTTCCGCCAAGGTCCAGGGCGACGCCGCCGCCTGGTTCGGCGCGGTCCCCTCCGTTCCGGCTGCCTGCAAGGGCAACGAACTGATGACCGACACCGGTTGCGCCACCAACGGCTATGATCACTTCGACAAGATCAAGTTCTGGCGCACGCCGACCGCCAAGTGCGAACAGGGCGAATGCGTGCCCTATCACCGCTGGGTGTCGGATTATATCGGCGTGATTGGCGGGCGGTAAGCGTTAGCGTTAGCCTCGGCCTCAGCGCCCGGGTTACCCCCCTCTGCCCTGCCGGGCATCTCCCCCACAAGGGGGGAGATCGACCCGGAGCGGGCACCTTGCCAAACGGTGAGTGCGGAGCGGGCGGGTGCGCCCAGCCAATCTCCCTCCTTGTGGGGGAGATGTCCGGCAGGACAGAGGGGGGTAACCCACGGCAGAACCTCCCCTCCCACGATTGGAAGGGGAGATCCCGGATCGCCTTTAAGCCGCGATGAACTCGTTCCAGCGGCGAACCATGTAGCGGTCCTCGTCCATGACGGAGTTCCAGCACGCGACGTGGCCCATGCGCTCTTCGAACGAGCCGCCGTCGCGAACCGCACCGGCCTTCTCCATGACCTTGCCCTCGGGCGAAAGGATATCGCCCTTGGCGGCCTTGCCTTCGATCCAGTAGCCCCACTCGTCCTCGGTCATGAAGCCCTTGGCGGTGTCCATGCAGGCCGAGTAGTAGCCCTGGCGGTTGAGGTAGCCGCCGACCCAGCCGGAGGTGTACCAGTTGATGTACTCATAGGCCGCGTCGAGCTCGGCGCCCTTGAGGTGCGAGGCAAGGCCGAGACCGCCGCCCCACGAGCGGTAGCCTTCCTTGAGCGGCTGATACTTGCAGGCGATGCCCTTGGAGCGGACGGCGGCAACCGCCGGCGACCACATGGACTGGATGACGACTTCGCCCGATGCCATCAGGTTGACCGACTCGTCGAACGACTTCCAGAAGGCGCGGAACTGGCCGTCCTGCTTGGCCTTGATCAGGAACTCGATCGTCTTGTCGATCTCTTCCTTGGTCATGTTGCCCTTGTCGGCGTACTTGATGTTCCCCAGCGCTTCCATGATCATCGCGGCATCCATGATGCCGATCGACGGGATGTTGAGGATCGAGGTCTTGCCCTTGAACTTCGGGTCCATGATATCGGCCCAGCTGCCGATCTCGCGGCCGACGAGGTCGGGGCGGATGCCCAGCGTATCGGCATTGTAGATCGTCGGCATCATGGTGAAGAGTTCGGTCTCGCCCTTGGCAAAGGTCTTGGCGTCCGCGCTCTCGACATAGCCGACCGTGTGCGGCGCGGTGCCCTGCGCAATCACGCTATCCGGCTTCAGCTTGCCATTCTTGAACAGCGGAACGACCTTGTCGTAATATTTCAGCTTCTTCACATCCATCGGCTGGATGACGCCGGTCGGATAGACCTTCTTCAGGATCCAGTATTCGATGTCGGCGATATCGTAGCTATCGGGCTGCGTGACGGCGCGCTGGGCGGCGGCGTCGGAATCGGTCGCCGTCATCTCTAGCGTGATGCCGAGGTCCTTCTTGCACTGCTCGGCAATGGCGTTGATGTTGGAAACGCCGGTGCCGAACTGGCGAAGCGTGATGTTCGACTGCGCCCAGATGGTCGGGAAACCGGTGATGAGCCCGGAGCCTGCGGCCGCACCAAGGGCGGCAGAACCCGTCTTCAGCAGGCCGCGGCGCGACACACCCTTGTCGAGCAGACCCTTCTTGGTGGTTTTCGTTGTATCAGTCATGTCAGTTCCCTCTGGTTTTTGTGGTAATTGAGATTCATGCCGAAACGCGGCCCAGGAGAACGGCGTCCTCCAGGGCCCAACTCAGGGACACCGCATCGCCGACGGATGCGGGGTTGGCGAAATAATCGCCGTCGGACGCAATGACGGTGAAGTCATCGCTGCCCGCGCCGACCACGGTGATCTTCACCGAGGCGCCGCGATATTCGATGTTGGAGATGATGCCGTTGAAGCCGAGCGTCTTGTCGGTGGCGCTGGCGAGACGCACCCGGTCCGTGCGGATGCCGATATCGACGACCTCGCCGACCTCCCTGCCCGCGCCGCGCACCGTGAAGCTCTGCCCCTCAGGAACCTCCAGCGTGATCAGGCCGTCCTTGGCGGATGTCACGCGACCCGTCAGCACGTTGTGATCGCCCATGAAGCGGGCGACGAAAGCCGTGGCCGGCTCCTCGAACACCTTGCGCGGGGTCGCCGCCTGCTCGATCTTGCCGTCGTTCATGATCACGATGATGTCGGCGAGCGCCATCGCCTCTTCCTGGCTGTGCGTCACATGCACGAAGGTGATGCCGAGCGTCTTCTGCAGCTTCTTGAGCTCCGCACGCATGCGGATCTTCAGGAACGGATCGAGCGCCGACAGCGGCTCGTCGAGGAGCAGTGCCTCCGGATCGGTGATCAACGCGCGGGCCAGCGCCACGCGCTGCTGCTGGCC
>NZ_DDHH01000130.1:0-1444 GCF_002338015.1 Rhizobium sp. UBA1881 | reverse complement strand
TGCTGGCCGCCGGAAAGCTGGGCCGGTCGCCTGTTGGCATAGGCCTCCATCTGCATCAACTTCAGCATCTCCAGCGCCTTGGCGCGGCGCTCTTCCTTCTCGACGCCCTTCATCTTCAGGCTGAAGGCGACATTGTCGATCAGGTCGAGATGCGGGAAAAGCGCGTAGGACTGGAACATCATCGCCGTGCCGCGCTTGGCCGGCGGAAAATCGGTGACGACGGTGTTGCCGAGGCGGATATCGCCCGACGAAATGCTCTCGTGCCCGGCAATCATCCGAAGCGTCGACGTCTTGCCGCAGCCCGACGGCCCCAGGAAGCAGCAATAGGAACCAGCCGGTATCTTCAGGCTGATTGCGTGCACGGCGGTGGTGGCGCCATATACCTTCGAAACGGATGCTATATCGATCTCTGCCGCTTTCGACATCGTGTCTTCCCCTGTTCGAGGAATACGATGCATTCGCCGTGCCAGTTTCTGCTGCAACGCATCAAGTCATTACGAATATTGAATTTTCTCGGAAACATCCAAATGACTAAAATTCAATCCGTGGATATGTCTGCACATGAAATAGGCTTTCGTCTGCAATTTACGCAAACAATCGTATACAATTTGACCGCTGCATTGCTCGCAAATTCCGTTTAACTTTTCGGCTGAATATGGCTATCATCGGCCGATCACAGGACATCCCGCCTCATGAACTCCGCAGCCAATGCGCTTCTGACGACCGAAGAGCCTACAGAGACCGGCGCGCAGCAGATTCGCGACGCCATTCGCGACGCGATCGTCGAGCGCCGCCTGTCGCCGGGAACCAAGCTGTCGGAAAGCGATGTCGGCAATCTCTTTAACGTCAGCCGCACACTGGCGCGCGCGGCCCTGCAGGCCCTTTCCTATGAGGGGCTTGTCAGCGTCGAAAAAAACCGCGGCGCCTTCGTGGCCTACCCTTCGCCTGACGAGGCCCGCCAGATCTTCGCCGCGCGCCGGCTGATCGAGCCCGGCATCTTGCGCGAGGCGGCGGCCAGGATCAAGACGTCAGAGATCCAGCACCTGCGGCAACTGCTGCTGGAAGAAAGCCGCCTGATAAGCGAGCGCGGCCAGACGGCCCGGCGCGCCGAAATCAAGGCATCCGGCGATTTCCACCTGACGCTCGCCGCCATCTCCGGCAATACAATCATGCAGCGCTTCATGGAAGAACTCGTCGCCCGCTCCTCGCTTGTCATCGCGCTCTACGGCCAGTCCACCATATCGAGCTGCGGCCATAACGAGCATGGCGATATCGTCTCGGCGATCGAAGCCAAGGATCTTGACCGCGCCTGTCATCTCATGTTGCATCACATCGCGCATATCGAGGCCGACCTCGATCTACGGGAGCGCAAGGGACAGGGACTGAAGGAAGCGTTCGACCTCTAGAGCCTTTCCTGGTTAGCTTGAAGCATTCTGCCGGAGCA
>NZ_DDHH01000069.1:15791-16207 GCF_002338015.1 Rhizobium sp. UBA1881 | reverse complement strand
ATGCCGAGGTCCTGCGTCATCCCGTTCGGGCCGGCAAAGGAGATTGCCGTACGGTCGAGGAAGTTGATGAAGAACATCAATGCGATGAAGGGAACCAGGCGAATGGAGATCTTGCGGATCGCCGATTTTTCGACCTGCTGTTCCTGGTCTGATAGTTTAAACGTCGCGTTCACATAGTCCTCCCGACAAGACCGCTGCGGCCCATCGAGCCTACGAGTGCGACTTGCGCTATGCAGCCCCGTTGTGTCGGGAATGCTGGATGTTGATCTCTAGCCCTACCGCGAAAGTCGGTCTCCTATGTCCGATACTTGTGCAACTGATCGCGCCCGATTACCGAATGCGCCTTGTTACACGAGCCCCAACGGACATGCCTCCTCCCCTAGCGAGCGACATATTTCTTTCAAATTACCAGCCAC
>NZ_DDHH01000069.1:0-15557 GCF_002338015.1 Rhizobium sp. UBA1881 | reverse complement strand
TTCTTTCAAATTACCAGCCACTCGTCAACTGGTATGATGAGATGGTGAGTATTCTTTAACAGAATATTAGAACATGTTCAAAATCCGCGTACACTGAATCGCGCGCTTCTAGACAGCAAAAAGCGCCGCGCTCCGAAAAGCACGACGCTTTGGCAGTCGGTATCAGGTCCGGCCTGATCAGGCGACGGTGACAGGCACTTCCGTGGAGGTGCGCATGGCGTGGCTGTAGGGGCATACGATGTGGGCGGCAGCGGCCAGCTTTTCAGCGGTCGGCTTGTCGAGGCCCGGGATATGGACCGTCAGCGCCACTTCGATGCCGAAGCCGCCGCCATCTTCACGCGGGCCGATGCCGACGGTGGCCGAGACGGTCGTGTCTTCGGGAATCTTGACCTTCTGCTGGCCCGCGACAAATTTCAGGGCACCGAGGAAGCAGGCCGAGTAGCCGGCCGCGAAGAGCTGTTCCGGATTGGTGCCGGTGGCGCCGTCGCCGCCAAGTTCCTTCGGAACCGTCAGCGTAACATCGAGAACGCCGTTTTCGGAAACGGCGCGGCCTGCGCGGCCACCGGTGGCGGAAGCTTTGGTTGTGTAGAGGATCGGCATGTCAGTCTCCTTCATTGGCTCCTTCGTTGGGGCTGGATTTTGTATATCGCGCAATTAAATTGTACGCAAGTGAATTTTGCAAATTGCATTCGGAATCCGAAAAGACGACAATGCAAACGCCGGGGAAGCACGATGACGAAAGCGCAGACGACAAAGACGATGAAAATTCCGGAAGAGGAAAAGCGGCTGGAGCGACAGCTCTGTTTCGCGGTCTATTCGACGGCGCATGCCTTCACGCGCGCCTACAAGCCGATCCTCGACAAGGTGGGCCTCACCTATCCGCAATATCTCGTCATGCTCGTTTTGTGGGAGAATTCGGCGCTGCCGGTGAAGACGATCGGCGAGCAGCTCGATCTCGATTCGGGCACGCTGTCACCGCTGTTGAAGCGCCTCGAGCAGAGCGGGCTCATCGTGCGCACCCGCGATCCCAAGGACGAGCGGCAGGTGATCGTGACGCTGACATCTAAGGGCGACGCGATGCGCTCGCAGGTGGACGGCATCATGGGCGAGATCGGCAAGGCGATCGGCTGCACGCTCGAAGAGATGGTCGACATCCGCGAGAAGCTGCACGGCCTGCGCGGCAATCTCACCGAGACGCGGTAAGCCCGCCCATTCCATCACCCGGGCCGACAGACGGGTTGACTTCAAGGGATAGTTTGCGAATTTTATAGCCGCGACGCCTGTTCGCGCAGTTCAGTCGGGAGGAATTGCGAGATGTCATGCCCAAACCACGCACCATGTGCCTCACACCCGATCTTGTCCAACTCTGCTATCGCGAAGAGGTGGACCCCGGCCCTGACCCGCGCCTGACGACACTGACGGACGACGATTTCGCGTCGCTCACCGCGCGGCTGACGGAAGAGAGCGGCGACGAGCCGCTGTGGGTCTTCGCCTACGGCTCGCTGATCTGGAAACCGGAATTCGAGTTCGTCGACCAGAGCCGCGCGACGGCTCTCGGCTGGCATCGCTCCTTCTGTCTGGAGATCAGGAACTGGCGCGGCTCGCCAGAGCAGGCCGGGCTGATGATGGCGCTCGATCGCGGCGGACAATGCGACGGCATGATGTACCAGCTGCCACAGGGAGACCGGGCCGCGCAGATTTCCCGGCTGCTGCGCCGCGAGATCAGCGAACGCGAGCATATCGACACGATAAGGTGGCTGCCGGTGAAGACGCCTAAGGGCCGGGCCCGGGCGCTGGGCTTCTGGATCGGGCCGACGGGTAACCGCATCTACCGCAAGCAGCCCCTGCCCCTGGTGGCGGCGACGCTTGCGCGCGCCTGCGGCTATGTCGGCTCCTGCGCCGAATATCTCTACAACACCGTCACGCATCTGGAGAATTTCGGCATTCACGACCGCAATCTCTGGCGCCTGCAGGAGCTCGTCGCCGCCGAGATCCGCCAGATCCACGGGATCGCGGAGCCGACGGCATAGAGGCTTGCCGCTTCCGGAGATCGTGGTTTTACGACCCAGCCTCGCGCAGTGACTTCATCATCTCCCGCAGACCCCGGCTCAGATGCTTGTCGCGGCGCACGACCATTCCTAGCTTGCGCACCAGCGGCGGGCTGACCGGTGCGGTTTCGAGGAAGCCGGCGCGGTCGCGCTTCAGCGCCAATCCAGGCAGGATCGACCAGCCGAGGCCTGCCGCCACCAGCTCCTTGATGGCCTCGACGCTGCCGAACTGCATGACAGGGCGAGCGACCAGACCGGCCTGCCCCATCCATTCATCGATGGTCCGCCTCGTGTTGCCGCCATCATAGAGCAGCAGCGGCTTGGTGTTGACGAAGGCCGCGTCCGGGCCGCCATCCGGGATGGCCGAGCCGCGCGGCGCGACCACCATCAGCTCGTCGTCATAGAAGGCCTCGACCTCGAAGGACCGGCCGGGCGCCGGCAGCGTAACGACCGCGACATCGAGCGCATTGGTCTCGAGATCACGCAGGATGTCGTCGGTGTTGCCGATGCGGACGGTGATTTCGAGCCCGGGCATCTTCTTCCTGGCGCGCGAGATTGCCAGCGGCAGCAGGTGGATGGAGGCGGTGGCGCCGCTGCCGATGCGCACGCGGCCGCTCTCGCCATTCCTGTGCGGCGTCATCGCCTCCTCGGCATCGGCGAGTTCCCGCATGATCCGCCGCGCGTGATCGAGAAATTCGAGACCGGCCGCCGTCGGCTGCGCGCGGCGTCCGACGCGCTCTATCAGCCGCACGCCGAGGCGCTGTTCCAGGAGCTTGATCTGCAGGCTGACCGCTGGCTGGGTCACGCCCGCCTTGTCGGCGGCGGCAGTGAAGCTTCCGAGTTCGGCGATGTGAATGAAGGTCTGCAGCTGATCGAAGCCGAATGCCATGCGAAGTTTCTCTTATGATTTGCATAAGATGCATAAGCTTCATTGCAGGATATATCCAGCGCATTGTCGGGACAGCCAAGAAGGAGACAAAAGAGATGGCGACCGACACATCGGACGAAAGATCAAGCCAACCGCGCGTGCCGGCACTGCTGGCAACGCTTGCAGAGGCGGCGCGAAACCTCATCGAGAGCATCGAGACACGCTGCCGGAAACGACGCGGACGGGCGGAGCTCAGCGAGCTGACCGATGACGAGCTCAAGGATATCGGCGTGTCGCGCGCCGACGCGATGACGGAAGCGGCGAAATCGGCATTCTGGGGATGAGGAGCGCTTGCATCGCTCAGCCGAGGAGCTTTGGGGCCGGCGGGAAAAGTCTCTCCCCTGATCGGGGAGAGACGAAGACATAGCTTACTGCTTGACGACGATCGGTGCCTTGGTCGGCACGCGGTCGTAGAGGTCGATGATGTCCTGGTTCAGCAGGCGCACGCAGCCCGACGATACGGCCTTGCCGATCGAGCGCCAGTCCGGATTGCCGTGCAGGCGGTAGAGCGTGTCCTGGCCACCGGAGAAGATGTAGAGCGCGCGGGCGCCGAGCGGGTTCTTCAGGCCCGGCTCCATGCCGCCGTTCTCGATCGAATACTTCACGAGTTCCGGCTGACGGGCGACCATCTCATTCGGTGGCTTCCAGCGCGGCCACTTCTGACGCCACTGGATGACGCCGTCGCCCTGCCAGGCGAAGCCCTCGCGGCCGATGCCGACGCCGTAGCGCATCGCGGTCCCGCCCGGCTGGACGAGATAGAGGAAGCGCGAGGGGGTATCGACGACGATGGTGCCGGGGCGCTCGCCGGTCGGATCGATGACCTGCTGGCGATAGTAGCGCGGATCGATCTGCTGGTAGGGAACCGGCGGAATGAGGAAGCCGCCATCCTCGACCGGGCCGTACATGACAGCGAGCTCGGCATCGGTGGGCGCCGGCGTCGTCTGGAAGGCACGGATCGGATTCGGGAATGCCATTGGCTGGCCGTACGACGGGCTCGTGCCCGAAGTGGAGGCACACCCTGCCAGCGCCGATGCCGCGGTTACCGCTGAAAGCGATAGAAAGTTGCGGCGGGATATGGATTTGTCAAAGCTCATAACGAGGGTCAATTTTCCTTAAGCGCGGAAACGGCGAACGTCGTTTCCTGGAGGGTTGTTCAACGCTAGTCACAATTCAAGGAAACTATCCCGTTATGCTAAATAAACCAGAACCTCACGAAGACGTGTGCCCGCTTGTGGCGACGTTCTCACGCCGCCTGTTGCGCGGCTACATCACCACGATCTCGGACTTCGCCGAAACGCGGTCGTAGAGATCGATGACGTCCTGGTTCATCATGCGTACGCAGCCCGACGACGTGGACTTACCGATCGACTCCCAATCGGGCGTTCCGTGGATTCGGTAGAGCGTATCCTCGCCGTTCTTGAAGATATACATGGCGCGGGCGCCGAGCGGATTTCCAAGGCCGGGATTCATGCCGCCGTTTGCCGCCGAAAACGAGCGAACATCGGGCTGGCGCTTGACCATCTCATCGGGCGGCGTCCAGCGCGGCCATTTCTGCTTCCACTGGATGACGCCGCGGCCGGACCAGGCATAACCTTCGCGACCGAGGCCGACGCCATAGCGCATGGCCTTGCCATTGGGCTCGATGAAATAGAGGTGCTTGGTCTTGGTGTTGACGACGATGGTGCCCGGCTTTTCGGTCGAGGGGTAATCGACCTCCTGGCGCATATATACAGGATCGACGCGGCTGACGGGAATGGCAGGCAGCGTGAAGTCGTTGTCCCTCACCTCTCCATACATCGCGGCGCTGAGGGGGTTGATCAACGGCATGCCGTAGGTGCGCATCTGGGTGGCGCCTGGGATGCCATAGGTCTGGTTGTAGATCGTCGCGGGAACGCCGGGGCGCTGCGGGATCGGCGCATTGACCGGGCGGACGCGATCGGGATCGATGCCCGGCGGCTTGTAGAAGACAGGATAGGTTTCCTGCACGAAACGGGCCGGATCGGTGGCACCGGTATCGGGCACGAGAATGTTGCAGCCGCCAAGCGACAGGGCCGCCAACACAAGCCCCGACATGGCCGACAACCGGCTTAGACCCTTCATGAAACCACCCTCATCGATATCAGCGATATTTATAGCTGCCGCGAGGATGGCATGCGCGGCTGGCGCGAAGCTGGCGATGACGGCCAGCCAGCGCCCTAACGCGACTGATTAAGCCGCCACGCCGTGGAAGAAGCGGATGCTCTGCTCGATTTCCTCGGGCAAGGCGGATGTGTGGCCACCCTTGGCCGTATCCGTCTCGATGCGAACGCCGCCGGAGCGGGCGCGGCTGGCGAGCAGACCGGCGCGGTCGTTGAAATGCGATTCGTCGGTGCCGTGGACGACGCGCACCGGGCACTTGAAGCTCTGGGCGTAGCACAGCGCCGTGCGCACCTCGAACTCGTGGGTATTGTCGTCGTCGAAGCGGATGTCCTGAGGATAACGATTGAAGAAGCGGAAGGCGTCGGGATTGCCGGAGATCGGGGCGGCCGCGCGGAACTTGTGGGTCGACATCGAAGCGAGCATGGTGAGCGTGCCGCCGATGCTGTGGCCGGCGACGAAGAGGCGGTTAGCATCGACACCCGGCAGATGCGCCAGACGGTCGGCGGCAGACAGCACATCGTCCACCTCGTCATAGAAGCCCGAGAAATTACCCGCCTGGCCATTTTCGCCGCGCACCGAGGGCATCAGCACCACGAAGCCGGCATCGATATAGGGGCCCATCAAGTTCCAATGGCCGACGCCCATGGCATTGCCGCCATGCAGGAAGAGAATGCCGGGTTTGGCCTTGCGCTCGCGCTTGTATTTCGACACCCAGGCGGTGAGCTCCAGCTCGCCGCCATAGCCCGAGCGATAGAAGATCTTCTCGGCATTGGCGGGCGCATCGAGCGGCTCGTACTTGTCGGGCGCCGGGCCCTTTTCGAGCAGCCGTGTGCGGAAGCGCTTGCGCACCTTGGCGTAATCGCGGGTGATCAGCCGCGGCTCGGGGGGAACGTCAAAGGCATTGGCGACACCTGGAAGAGCCGGAAGAACAAGAGCGCCGGCAAGCCCAGTCAGAAGCAGGCGGCGCTGGCGCGAAAAGGAATGGTCGTTGTCTGATGTCATCTCACTCTTCCGTCTTCCCCGGCATGATAGATGCTTGCACCCTCGGCGCGCCGACGCCAAGACACATTCAGTTGAGGATGCACAGTCGGATGTATTTTGCATCAGGAAAATGCGAGATGAGGGATTTGGGAGTGCGGAAACACCGCTATGCCGGCTGCCTGATATCAATTTCGGGATCAAAATCGACGCGCTTCGACTTGCCATCCGGGGTCTTCAAGACGATCTCGACGCCACCGCCGATCGAATGCATGTAACGCACAATGGATGACAAGAGCACGTCGTCGGCGCTCTCGATCTTCGACACGGTATTTTGCGTCATGCCGGCACTTGCGGCGACCTCCTGCTGCGTGGCGCCCATCGCCTTGCGCACCTCCGCCAAGGCCTTACCGAGGCGTCGCTCCCGGCGCTTCTCATCGAGGCGCTCGCGAACATCTTCGGGGAGTTCGGCGCGCAGCGTCTTCCACTCAGTGCTCATGTCTTTTCTCCTTCAGCCACGCGTCGAACCGCAAGTCGGCCTTCTTGATCAACTGCTTGTAAAAGAAAACCTGGTTCACCCCCTGCTTGTCCCCGCCACAGAGAACAATCGCATTCTGAGCCGGGTCGAACGCGAAGGCGAAACGCCATAGCTGTTTCCCGAACTTCACTCGTATTTCCTTCATATTGGCATAACTGGAACCGGAGAGCGTATCCACTTCCGGACGGCCAACGAAGGGTCCGTCGTCTTCCAGATGGTCAAGGACTTCGCCGACGAGCTCTTTCAAACCCATTTCCAGACTTTTCCATTCGGGCACGAAATTCGGATGGAACTGCACGCGATACGCCATGAAGTCACCTCAGAAAATATATACTTAAAGATATAAAATCAAGATATGTTCTCTCGGGGCCGAAGCAACGGCGGCGTCGGGAACCCTGAGTGTTTTATAATGGTGATCGTCTCGCGAAGATTTATCGCCGGAAACACCGGCGATCCAGTTCTCCTTTGGTTGCAGCCCCTACCCCGCCTTCGCATCAATCATCGCCACCAGCGTCGTCAGCCGGTCGGCCTCGTAGGACGGCTTGTCCTGCCTCAGGCGCGAGATGCGGGGGAAGCGCATGGCGACGCCTGACTTGTGGCGGTTGGAGCGGTTGATGCCTTCGAAGGCGACTTCCACCACGAAGCCGAAATCCTTGTCGGCGCGCACGGCGCGCACCGGGCCGAAGCGTTCGGTGGTGTTGTTGCGCACGAACTTGTCGAGGATCTCCAGCTCGGCGTCGGTGAAGCCGAAATAGGCCTTGCCGACGGGAACCAGCTGCTCGCCATCAGGCGTTTCGGCCCAGACGCCGAAGGTGAAATCGGAATAGTAGCTCGAGCGCTTTCCATGGCCGCGCTGCGCGTACATCAGGACGGCGTCGACATTATAGGGGTTGCGCTTCCACTTGAACCACGGCCCCTTCAGCCGTCCGGCCTGGTAGACGCTGTCGCGGCGCTTGATCATCACGCCTTCGATAACGGGATCGGGCGGGGTCGAGCGCAGGTCGTCGAGCTCTTCCCAGGAGGAGAAATCTACCAGCGCGGAGAGGTCGAAGCGTTCGTGTGGGGCTTGCTCGACGATTTCGCTCAAGCGGGCGCGGCGTTCGAGATAGGTCTTGGCGCGCACATCCTCTTCGCCGTCGAACAACAGGTCGTAAGCCCTTATGAAGGCGGGGTAATCGTCCTGCATCTTCTGCGTCACGGTCTTGCGGTTGAGGCGCTGCTGCAAGTCGGAGAAGGTGCGGGTCGGGCTGTTGGAGCGGGCGGTGCCGCCGACCAGCAACTCACCGTCGATGACGCCGTCGAAGCTGATGGATTGGACGATATCGGGAAATGCGGCGGAGATGTCGTCGCCGGAGCGGGAGTAGATCTTGCGGGTATCGCCGGCGCGCGACAGCTGTACGCGAATGCCGTCCCATTTCCACTCGGCGGCGTAGTCGGCCGGGTCGAGCTGAGCAAGGTCGCCTTCTTCCACCGGATTGGCCAGCATCACCGAATGGAAGATCGCCGGCGTCGCCAGCACCGGCTTGCCGCCCTTGCCCTCCAGCCACGCAAACAGGCTCTCATAGGGCGGCTGCAGGCCGTGCCACAAGGTCTCGATCTCGGTGACATCGGGTTCCCCGAGATCGGCCAGCGCCTGCTTGGCGAGCCTGGCCGAGACGCCGATGCGCAGCGCGCCGGTCGCGAGCTTGATGAAGGCGAAGCGGCCGGAGGCGTCGAGGCGATCGAGCAGGTCCCGAACATAGCCGCGCACCTCGGTGCGGCCGAGCGTGTTCATCTGCGCCACCACCTCGCCGAGCCTCGGCTGCGCCAGCGCCGAGCGCTCTATGTCGCGCTCATTGTCCCAAACGAGCGAGATGGTCTCCGCCAGATCGCCGACGTAGTCGTAGGAGTAGCGGAAGAGAACGTCGTCAATGCGCTCCAGCGCCAGTTCGCGCAGCATGGCGGGCTTGACGTTGCGCACATCGAGCGTGCCGGCGATGGCTGCGAGGCCGTAGCCGCGATCGGGGTCGGGCGTGTCGCGGAAGTAGTCCGTCAGCAGCTTGAGTTTGCCGTTGCGGGATGGCGTTAGGACCAGGCGGTCCAGGAGGTCGGCGAAGGCTTTCATGGGTGGCCCCCGCTTGTTTTCTCGGAGGCGTTGGTGGGCGGGGTACCCCCCTCTGTCCTGCCGGACATCTCCCCCACAAGGGGGGAGATCGACTCGCGGGAAGCTTCCGACCAGACCTCTGATGTTGATGAGAGTGGGCAAGTCCAGCCGTCAACCGACGAAACGGTCGAGAGTGAAGCGAGCGAGCAAGCCCAGCCAATCTCCCCACCTGTGGGGGAGATGCCCGGCAGGGCAGAGGGGGGTATCCCACCCTCCGAGCCCGCGTCTATCGACTCCACCGAACCAGCGCCGACCGACTCCCCCATCCTCCCCAAGGGCTTCTCCACCGCCACCGAGACCCCCGAACCCGTCACCATTGTCCCCCCGGCCAAGCTGAACTGGTTCCAGCGCCTGCGCGCCGGCCTTGCCCGCACCTCGTCGCAGCTGACGGGGCAGATCTCCGCGCTGTTCACCAAGCGCAAGCTCGACGACGACACGCTGCAGGATCTCGAGGATCTCCTGATCCAGGCCGATCTCGGTGTCGAGACCGCGCTGCGCGTCACCGATACGCTGGCGTCGGAGCGCTACGGCAAGGACGTGTCGGGCGAGGATGTGAGCCGCATCATGGCGGCCGAGATCACCAAGGTGTTGAAGCCGGTCGCCAAGCCGCTGCAGCTCGATCTCAGCCACAAGCCGCATGTCATCCTGGTCGTCGGCGTCAACGGCACCGGCAAGACCACCACCATTGGCAAGCTCGCCGCCAAGCTTTCCGGCGCCGGGCTGAAGGTGATGGTCGCGGCCGGCGATACGTTCCGCGCGGCGGCGATCGAGCAGCTGAAGATATGGGCCGACCGCACCAAGTCCGAGTTCATCGGCACCAAGCTCGGCGCCGATGCGGCGGGGCTTGCCTATGATGCCTTCGAGCAGGCCAAGCAGAAGAAATGCGACGTGCTGATCATCGACACCGCCGGCCGCCTGCAGAACAAGACGGAGCTGATGGCCGAGCTCGAGAAGATCGTGCGCGTGCTTGGCAAGCTTGACCCTGACGCGCCGCACACCGTGCTACAGACGCTCGACGCCACCACCGGCCAGAATGCGCTGAGCCAGGTCGAAATCTTCCGCAACGTTGCCGGCGTCAACGGCCTGATCATGACCAAGCTCGACGGCACGGCGCGTGGCGGCATCCTCGTCGCCATCTCCGCCAAGCACAAGCTACCGGTCTATTTCATCGGCGTCGGCGAGGGCGTGGACGATCTGGAGCCCTTCGAGGCCGAGGATTTCGCCCATGCGATCGCGGGTCTCGGCGACGCGCGGGGCTGATCAAATCGCCGCCATTGCCGCCGATCACGATTGATGCCACAGATATGCCCGCAAGGGCGCGCAAGCGTCCGGGATAGAGACTGACGATAAGAACCGACGATAAAGACTGACCAGGGAACGGATTAGGGACCTCATGACGACCGAGAGCGATATCACCCCGTCGGCGACAGACAAGCATCACCCGATGCTAAAGCTGGCGCTGGAGCTCGGGCCGCTGCTGATCTTCTTCTTCGCCAATCTGCGCGGCCCCTGGCTGGTGGAAAAGTTTCCGGTCCTCGCCTCGCTCGGCGGCCCGCTCTTCGTCGCGACCGCGCTGTTCATGGCGGCGACGGTGATCTCGCTTGTCATCTCGAAGGTCGTTCTTCGTCATCTGCCGATCATGCCCTTTGTCTCGGGCATCGTCGTCCTAATCTTCGGCTCGCTGTCGATCTATCTGCAGGACGAAACCTTCATCAAGATGAAGCCGACGATCATCAATTCGCTGTTCGGCCTCACGCTGCTCGGCGGACTGCTCTTCGGCAAGTCGTTGCTCGGCTATGTCTTCAACGCCGCCTTCCAGCTCGATGCCGAAGGATGGCGCAAGCTCACCGTGCGCTGGGGCGTGTTCTTCCTGTTCCTGGCGGTGCTCAACGAAGTCGTCTGGCGCAATTTCTCCGACGATACCTGGGTGGCCTTCAAGGTCTGGGGCACCATGCCGATCACCATCCTGTTCACGCTGGCGCAGATGCCGCTGATCATGAAGCACACGATCGCGCCCGAGGGCGAGGCCGGCCAGTGACGGCGCTTCAGGCGACTGACAGGGCCAGGCACCAGACCTACTGGTTCGTCGCCTGCGCCGCGGTGCTGGTCGCCCAGATCGTCGCCGAATATCTGATGGGGCGCACGCCGATCTGCACCTGCGGTTACGTCAAGCTGTGGGAGGGCACCGTCAATTCCAGCGGCAACTCGCAGCACATGTCGGACTGGTACACGCCATCACACATCATCCACGGGTTCCTGTTCTACGGCCTGGCGCATCTGGTGCTGCGCGGCAAACCGATCGCGATGAAGCTGCTTCTGGCGCTGGTGATCGAATCCGGCTGGGAGCTCTTGGAGAATTCCCCCATCATCATCGACCGCTACCGCACGGCGACCATCTCGCTCGATTATTACGGCGACAGCATCCTGAACTCGGCGATGGACACGGTGTTCATGGCGCTCGGCTTCTTCTTCGCCTGGCGCGCGCCGGTCTGGCTGACGGTCACGATCGCCATCTTCTTCGAGATCTTCACCGGCTACATGATCCGGGACAACCTGACGCTCAACGTGCTGATGCTGGTCTGGCCGCTGGAGGCGGTGAAGACCTGGCAGGGCGGGGCCTAGAGCTACAAGCTCCAGGCCCACACCCTTAGAGCCTTTCCTGGTTAGATTGCAGCATTCTGCCGGAGCAGGTTTTCGTCAGGGCAAAGGCGATTGGCGAAGGGCATACCCCTAGGTACGGTCGAGCCGATCGCCTTTGATCCTGGCGGAAAGATGCCCGGCCCTTCGGGTTGGCTGAAACGGGCCGCCTGATCGTCCGGCCGGCTTGGCCGTATGCGTTGGCTACGACACGCGCCGGCCGGACGACCATCCGACTCCGTTTGAGCCAACAGAATGCTTCAATCTAACCAGGAAAGGCTCTAATTCACATCCTTAGAACGTTGCCGTCTTCGGGTCCGGCCCCATGCGCGCCGAGCTGCTGTCGAGCTTGGCGATCTCGGCCATGTCGTCGCCATCGAGCTTGAAGTCGAAGACCTGGAAGTTCTCGACGATGCGCGATGGCGTCACCGATTTCGGGATGACGACGAGGCCGCTATCCATGTGCCAGCGGATGATCACCTGCGCCGGCGTCTTGCCGTGCTTCTCAGCGATTTTCGCCAGAACGGGATGGGCGATCAGCTTGCCCTGGCCGAGCGGGCTCCAGGACTGCGTGGCGATGTTGAGCTTCTTGTGCGCTTCCTGCGCGATTTTCTGCTGGAAGTCGGGATGCAGCTCGATCTGGTTGATGACCGGCACGACGCCGGTCTCAGCAATCAACCGCTCCAGATGCTCCGGATAGAAGTTCGAGACGCCGATCGACTTGGCGCGGCCCTCTTCGCGCAGCTTGATGAAGGCCTTCCAGGTATCGACATAGGCGTCGCGGTTCGGCGCTGGCCAGTGGATGAGGTAGAGGTCGACATAATCGGTGCCGAGGCGCTTCAGGCTCTTGTCGAAGGCCTTAAGTGTCGTGTCGTAACCCTGGTCGGCGTTCCAGAGCTTGGTCGTCAGGAAAACGTCCTTGCGGTCGACGCCCGACGAGCGGATGCCCTCGCCGACGCCCTCTTCGTTTTCATAGACCGCGGCCGTATCGACATGGCGATAGCCGGCTTCAATCGCGGCGCGCACCGCGGGTGCCGCCATGTCGTTGGGCGTCTGCCAGACGCCGAGACCGACCTGGGGAATGGAATGTCCGTCGTGAAACGTAATGATGGATTGCTGTGCCACAATAAAACTCCGCGAAAGCGATGAATGGAACGGGGCGTGTTGAACGGCGGGTATCCCGCCATTTCCCGAAACGCCTTTCAGCCCGGGCGTCGGTCGGATTGCATATAGGTCAGGCGGCGCGCGATATCACCCCTGCTCTTATCCCGAGATTACAAAACCCTGACGACGGTACCCTTGCGCAAGTAAGGCAGGATGCGGTTCATGTCGCGCGGGCGAATGGCGATGCAGCCCTCCGTCGGCTTGTAGCCGGGGCGGATGAGGTGGAAGAAGATCGCCGAGCCGCGATTGCGGGCGCGTGAGCTGATGTTCCAGTCCATGACGAGGCAGACGTCATAGAGCCCGTCGTCGCGCTTCATCTTTTCGTGGCTCGGGCGGAATGGCGTCTTCACCAGCCTGTTGTAGTTGGCGTCGCCGGGCTGATCGCACCAGAGCATGCCTTCGCGGATAAGGCGAATCGGTAGCCGCGTTCGAAAGCCGGACGTTTTTTCGCCGCGCACGAAGCCGGAAAGCAGCCGCATTTCGGCGATCGGAGTGGCCCCATCACCCTCACGCTTGCGTGTGGTGCGCCCCGAACGGCCTATCGCCGCGGGCACCACGACTGTGCCGAACTGCAGCAAAGCCCGGCTTTTCTGCCCCGGTGCGGGTCTGACCGTGATGATCGTTGGTTGTAAAGACGGTCTCCGCCTTGTTTTTTCCATGTTTCTCACATGTTTGTGCAATTGCAGGGGCAATGATTGAAATCATATAGCACCATATACGATAACAGCTTGGTATGCTGATCTTTGCCAACATCCTCAAGTTGGCGTAGGAATAGTGAACCAGATGGCGAGGGACATAGCCGCATGACAGCACGCACCATTTTGTTGGTGGATGATGACGACGACCTCCGCGAGACCCTCACGGAGCAGCTCTCGCTCTATGACGAGTTCACGGTTCTCCAGGAATCCACGGCTGCCAAGGGTGTCGAACGCGCCCGCGCGACGGCTATCGATCTCCTGATCATGGATGTGGGCCTTCCCGACATGGATGGACGCGAGGCTGTGAAGCTTCTGCGCAAGGGCGGCCTCAAGGCGCCGATCATCATGCTGACGGGCCATGACACCGATTCAGATACCATTCTCGGCCTCGAGGCCGGCGCCAACGACTATGTGACGAAGCCGTTCCGCTTCGCGGTCCTGCTTGCCCGCATTCGCGTGCAGCTGCGCCAGCACGAGCAGAGCGAGGACGCCACCTTCAGCGTCGGGCCCTATGTCTTCAAGCCGAGCCAGAAGCTTTTGACCACGGAGAACGGCCAGAAGATCCGCCTCACCGAAAAGGAAGCGGCGATCATCCGCTATCTCTACCGCGCCGAACAGAAGGTCGTGACCCGCGACGTGCTGCTCGAGGAGGTCTGGGGCTACAATTCCGGCGTCACCACCCACACGCTCGAAACCCACGTCTACCGCCTGCGCCAGAAGATCGAGCGCGATCCGTCGAATGCCGAAATCCTGGTCACGGAAAACGGCGGCTACAAGATCGTTCCGTAATCATGGCGCTGAATGACGATATCCAGCTGCTCGCGCAGCTTCCGCTTTTCAACGGAATGTCGGAGGATCAGCTGAGGCTGATCGCCTTCGGCGCGGATCGGCGCGTGATTTCGAACGGGCAGATGCTTTTTCGCGAAAGCTCTCCCGCCGACAGCGCCTACGTCATCGTCAGCGGCAGCGTCGAACTGAGCCACACCGGACGCGACAACAAGCCTGAAGTTCAGGCGGTTGTCGGGTCCGGCACGCTTTTGTCGGAGCTTGCGCTGGTCACGCTCGTCGAGCGCAAGTTCACGGCGATCGCCCGCGAGGACACGGCGATCATCCGCATTACCCGCGCGCTGTTTCACCGGCTGATCGAGGAATATCCGGATGCGGCTTTGCTGATCCAGCAGCGCATCCGCGACAATATCGCGGCATTGGCGGCCAAGGCCGCCGCCGAGCTTCACCGCTTCGCCTGAGGCGCCTGCCTAACGACCCTTAGAGATCGAAATGCGCCGTCACCGGCACGTGGTCGGACGGCCGATCCCAGCCGCGCGCCTCTTTCAGAATCTCGATGCGCTGCAGATGCGGTCCGAGATCGCGTGATGACCAGATATGGTCGAGACGCCGGCCACGATCCGCCGCTTCCCAATCCTTGGCCCTATAGCTCCACCACGTATAGAGCTTCTGCGTGTCCGGCACATTCTGGCGCATCAGGTCGAGCCACTGGCCGCGCTTCATCACCTCAAGCAGGCCCTCGGTCTCGACGGGCGTGTGGCTGACGATCTTCAGGAGCTGCTTGTGCGACCAGACGTCGTGCTCCAGCGGCGCGATATTGAGATCGCCCACCAGGATCGCCGAAGTATTGGCCTCGCCATCGGCCTTCAGGAGCTTCATCTCCTCGATGAAATCGAGTTTGTGGCCGAACTTCGGATTGATCGCCCGATCCGGCTCGTCGCCACCGGCTGGCACATAGAAATTATGGATGCGGATGCGCTTGCCGCCGCGCTCGAACACCGCCGAAATATGCCGGGCATCGCCGACCTTGCAATAATCGGTGCTGTGATCCTCGACCAGAGGAAACCGCGATGCGATCGCCACCCCATGATAGCCCTTCTGGCCATGGATGATCACATGCTCGTAGCCCATGGCCTTCAAGGGCGCCAACGGGAACAGCTCATTCGGCACCTTGGTTTCCTGCAGGCAGATGATATCGGGGCGATGCTTGAGGAAGAGCTGCTCGACGATCGGCATGCGCAGCCGGACCGAATTGATGTTCCAGGTGGTGATCGAGAAGCCCATTGCGCTGCCTTTTCCAATTCTGTTGGAAGGGCTTTAGAGCAAAGGGCGTGTGGTGCCAAGTGTCCACTCACGTCGAGCAAACGGGACCGTGCTTAGATCCTCGGGACGAGCCCGAGGATGACGGTGGAGTGCGTGGCGCCATTCGTTAACATATTGAATTTATGACATAAAAGCGTTCTCGGCGACATCCTCAGGCTTGTTGTACAGCCTTGAT
>NZ_DDHH01000070.1:0-37002 GCF_002338015.1 Rhizobium sp. UBA1881 | reverse complement strand
CCGTCGGTGTCTGTGGTCGCCGCCCGGCTGCCGTCGCGCGCCAGAGCCTCGCGGATCGCGCCGACAATCAGCCCGCGCACCAGCTGCGGATCGCGGAAACGCACGTCGGACTTCGCCGGATGCACGTTGACGTCGACGAGCGCCGGATCGACCCCGATCGACAGCACCGCCACGGCGTAGCGCCCCGAGGGGATCGTCTCGGCATAGGCGCCGCGGATGGCCGAGAGCACCAGCTTGTCCTGCACCGGCCGGCCGTTGACGAAGGCATATTGATGCGCCGCGTTGCCGCGGTTGAAGGTCGGCACGCCGGCAAAGCCTGTGAGCGTCACATCCTCGCGCTCGGCATTGATCTCGATCGCGTTGTCGCGGAAATCCTTGCCGAGGATCTGCGCCATCCGTGCCAGATGGTCCTCGCCGGTCGCCGGAAATTCCAGCGTCGTGCGGTCGGTGCCCGAAAGCACGAAGCGCACCTGCGGGAAGGCGATCGCCATGCGCTTGACGATCTCGGTGATCGCGGCCGCCTCGGCCTTTTCCGTCTTCAGAAACTTCAGCCGCGCCGGCGTCGCGAAGAACAGGTCGCGCACCTCGACGATGGTGCCGGGGTTGAGCGCCGAGGGCCTGAGATGCTGCAGCTTGCCGCCCGCCACTGAAATCTCCGCCCCGCCATCGCTGTCGCGGCGGCGGCTGGAGATCGTCAGCCGCGCCACCGAACCGATCGAGGGCAGAGCCTCGCCGCGAAAGCCGAGCGTGCTGATATCGTCGAGCGTATCGGTGATCTTCGAGGTGCAGTGCCGGCGCACCGCAAGCTCGAGATCGCGCTCGTCCATGCCCGAGCCGTTGTCGGTGACGCGCAGCAGGCTCTTGCCGCCGCCGGATGTGGCGATCTCGATGCGCGTCGCCCCCGCGTCGAGCGCGTTCTCGATCAGTTCCTTGGCCGCACTGGCGGGCCGTTCGATGACCTCGCCGGCGGCGATTTGGTTGATGAGCGTTTCGGAAAGATGCTTGATCGACATGCAGCCATTTTCGCGGATTCGGGAGCGTGAGGGAAGGGTGAAAACGACGATCTCGGGGCTTGTCCAGACCCTAGGATTCCGCTGCTTAATGTTAAGCACGCCTTAAGACAAAACTGGCATTTTGCCGATAATACCCCGCCGCAAATGCAATCCATTCGGACAGATGTAGGACGCGCAAGTATGAGTGCCGGTCGCGATCAAGCGGACACAGCCCCGCAGGAGGGCGCGGTTGAAACCGCGGCTGGCCTCCAGGCGGCGTTGTTCGACGCGGTCTGCGAAAGCCTGTCTTCCGCCTTCATCGTCTATGACAAGACCGATCACATCGTTTTCGCCAGCCGGCAGGTGCTCGATTTCTTCCCGATCTGTGCCGATCTCCTGCAGCCCGGAACGCGGCTTCGCGATTTCCTCGGCGCCGTCTACGAGACCGGCATCCGCAGCCGCTCGGCCGGCAAGCAGGGCGCGCTCAGCCGCGAGGATTGGCTGTCGCAGAAGATCGCGACGCACTGGCGCGAGCGCTACGAAGCAGTCGAGCGCTACGGCAACGATTGCTGGGTCGGCTTCCAGAAGCGCCGGCTCCCCAACGGCTACGGCGTCTGCGTCATCTCCGATATCTCTGAAGTTAAGAAGCGCGAGGAACAGTGGCGGCTCGATCTCGAGCGCGTGCAGCTCACCGAGGATATTCTCGACAATCTGCCGTTCCCGCTCTTCGTCAAGGACCGCAACCTCGTCTACGTCGCCGTCAACGTCGCCTTCTGCGAGAAGTACCAGACGACGGCCGATGAGGTGCTGGGCCGCAGGAGCATCGAGCTTTTCTCGCCCGAGGTCGCTGCGCGCTTCGAGGAAAGCGATCGCCACGTTCTTGAAACCGGCGAGATGTCGGTCGTGCGCCAGCGCCAGATCGCCCGCGATGGGTCGGAACGCGAAATTATTTCGCGCAAGCACCGCATCGGCAAGCCGGGACGCTATTTCCTCGTCTCGACCATGCAGGACCTGCCGCGCGAGGGGAGTGATCTCGAAGAATTCGAGAAGGCTTCAAGCGTCACGACATCGGCCAAAAGCACCTACCGCCGCGCCTATGTTCCGATGAACGACGACAGCGAGCGCCGCGAGCCGGCAGCCATGGAAGCCATCGTGCCCGAGAATTTCTCCGGCCGCCGCATTCTCGTCGTCACCGGCGATATCGCCGCCGAGACCGCGGCGCTCAGAACGCTGGCCAAATATGGCTTCGAGGCCTGCTCGGTGCGTAATGAGGACGAGCAGGAGCAGTTTCTGGAGATCGCCTCGTCGGCCGGCCTGTCGCTCGATCTCGTGATCATCGACAACCAGATGGGCATGCGCTGCCTCGAACTTGCCGAACAGTACGGTATCTCGTCGCTTGTGATGGATGGCTTCCAGATCTCCACCGAGCTCACCTTCCAGATCGCTCGCCATTTCAACCGCAACAATCGCGGCGCCATGGCCGACCGGATCGATAGCGACTGGGAGATCACCACGTCGGACGATCAGCTCGAGCTCGATGTGTTGGTGGCCGAGGACAACGATATCAACCAGATCGTTTTCTCGCAGATCCTCGAAGGCCTTGGCTACCGCTACCGCATCGCCGCCACCGGCGACGAAGCCGTACGCATGTGGACGGAATACCGGCCGAAGATCGTGCTGATGGATATCTCGCTGCCGGGATTCAACGGTTTCGAAGCCGCCCGCCTGATCCGCCAGGTGGAAGGCGATGGCCCCCGCACCCCCATTATCGGCGTACTCACCCAGGCCTTCGAGCGCGACCGCGCCGAATGCGCAAATGCCGGCATGGACGACGTGATCATGAAGCCCGTCAGCCCGGACATTCTTGAGACGGTCTTCCAGAAATTCATGCAGCCCGAGGCGCAGCGGGCCTCGCTCTAAGCATTGATTGCGGTCAACTCCCCAATTCTTGGGAGGCAATTCACGATGATCCAGGGTTGTCGAATATCGAATTTTTAAGACTTGCCAGCCATTCTGCCGGGCATTGGGGAAGCTCTGGATCAGAATGATGATGTTGGCGGATATGCCATTGGCACCGGTAAGCCAGAACGAGCTTCAAACGATGGCTTACACCGACCCGTTGACCGGGCTCGGAAACCGCTATCGCATGCGCGACCGTATCGCCCAGATCTCGGCCGAACGCGCCGACGATCCGGCACCGTTTACCATCGGCATCGCCAATCTCGATAGCTTCAAGCCGATCAACGACCTCTTCGGCTCGGCCGCCGGCGACGAAATTCTCTGCCAGGTCGCCCATCGCCTGAAAGCCTGCATTCCCGATGGCGCCGTCGTCACGCGCCACGACGGCGATGAGTTCGCCTTCGTCCTGCCGCTGGTCTTCGAGCGTGCCAGCGCCGAGAAATTCGGCCAGATGATCCGCGAGGTCCTGTCGGCACCCTATGATCTCGGCGACCGCAACGTCCGCCTCTCCGCCTCCTTCGGCTTCGCCATCTATCCCTTCGCGGGCGAGGAGTTCGAGGAACTGCTGAAGAGCGCCGAAACCGCGCTCTATCGCTCCAAGCGCCGCGGCCGCAGCCAGATCACCGTCTATTCGCGCGAGATCGCGCAGGAAATGAAGCGCGCCACGCAGCTGGAGCAGGCGCTCAGAAACGCCATCATCTCCGATGCCATCGACGTGCATTTCCAGCCGATCGTCTCGCTCGCCACCAGCCAGGTTCTCGGCTTCGAGGCGCTGGCGCGCTGGAACGATCCGGATCTCGGCTTCGTCTCGCCCGGTGTCTTCGTGCCGCTCGCCGAAGAACGCGGCTTCATCGACGCACTCTCGGAAGCGCTGCTGCGCAAGGCGGCCGAAGCGGCACTCTCCTGGCCGCGCGAAATGTTCCTGTCCTTCAACCTCTCATCCGCGCAGCTGATGGACCCCGGCACCAGCGCCAACGTGCTCTCCATCCTAGGCCGCGTCGGCTTCGATCCGCACCGCCTCGAGCTCGAAATCACCGAGACCGCCGTCATGGGCTCGGCCGATACCGCAAACCGCATCATTGCCGACCTGCGCCAGGCCGGCGTGCGCATCTCGCTCGATGACTTCGGCACCGGCCAGTCCAGCCTCGGTCGCCTGCGCGATTTCATGTTCGACAAGATCAAGATCGACCGCGCCTTCGTCTCGCGCATCAATTCCGATCGCGCCTCCGAGCACATCATCAAGGCGATCCTGACCATGTGCGAAGGCCTCGACCTCGAAGTCGTCGCCGAAGGCATCGAGGATTATTCGGAAGCCGCGAAACTGCGCATGCTCGGTTGCGGCATGGGGCAGGGCTACTATTTCGGCAAACCCGCCGACGCCATCGCGACGCTAAGGTTCCTGCACGAGAACGAGTACGACACCGGCGAACGGGCGATGGCGTAAGCGCCGCGAATCCAGAAATAGAAACACAAAAGCCAATGGCGCCCTCTCGGACGCCATTGGTTACGCATGCACTGCGACTAACGATGCAGTGTTTACTTGGCTGTCGTGGAGCCGGTTGCGGTGTTGTCCATCGCGCCCGGAGCCGGGGCCTTTTCGGCCGACTGCATCTGCAGCGTCTTGAACTCCGGCGCTGCCTTCAGCGTTTCGGCCGTTTCCGAGGTCGTCAGCTTGACGCTGCCATCCGTCGTGTTCTGGGCCACGGTGATCTTTTCCATCGGCACGGCGACGTTCTTTTCACCGATGCCAAGGAAACCGCCCACACCGATCACGGCTGCGACAAGGCCGCCATCCTTCTTCATGATCAGGTCGTTGACGTTACCAATGCTTTCGTTCGTGCCGTTATAGACGGCCTGACCGATGTAGGTGTTGGCGCTGACCTGGTCCGCGGACTGCTCCGTCAGATAGGTGCCGCCGCCGGCCTGTGCGGTATCGGTGGTGGCGGCCGGTGCGGGCGCCTGTGCGGCATCACCTGCCGGCTTCATGGCATCCGGCTTCGGCGCTGCCGGGTCGGCCGGTGCCGACATGGACGGTTCGCTCGGCGAGGCCGGCTGGGTCGCGCTCTGCGAGAAAGCGACCGGTGCGAAGGCCGTGGCAAACAGGGCGCCAGCGGCAACGGTGGTGAGAAGTTTGCGTGTCATATCGTACCTACTTTCAGTGTCCTTGGGTGATCTCTGGCCGCGCTTTTCTCTTCTAGCGAGAGCTGTCTCAGCTCGGCCGGTTCGTGAAGTAAATGAATGGGTTGGCTAATGGTTCCCAGAAAAATACACGCAGAAACTGACGAAATTTTCGGAACTTTTCCGCCGCTGGAACGGCGCGGATGCAAGATCAACGCGCCTTTGAAACGCAAAAGGGCGCCCCGAGGGACGCCCTTTAAAACACATCCTGTAAGATGCGTCAGAGAATATAGGCCGCGTCGAAAACGCCGCGGACACTGACGCCGAGCTCAAGCAGGGCGCCCGCGTCCGGCTGGCTGGCGCGGGCTGCGTCGTCGAGGCCTTCCCAGGCGGTGGTGACCGCCAGCTGGTCAGCATCCGGGCCGATGAAGGCAGGGCAGGAGGGCTGTGCAGCGGGCACCTTGTAGCGGGCGATGCGCAGGCCGTCGGGGCTGTAGCGATCGACGGTGCCGGCACCCCAACGCGCGTTCCAGATATAGCCGTCGGCATCGACCACGGAACCGTCGATCCCGCCCTCTTCCTCCATGCTGTCGACAAGCACGATCGGTTCGCCGGTCGGCAGGCCGGTCTCGCGATCGACCATCACGCGCATCAGCCGGCTGAGATGCGTATCGGTGAAATAGCCGACGGAGCCATCGGGCGAAAAGCAGATCGAGTTCGGAATGGTGATGCCGCCGAAGAGCTTCGTCACCTTGCCGCGCGCCACATGATAGATCGCGCCGGCCTGGGTTTCGGCGCGCTTGCTCATCGTGCTGATCCACAGGCTGCCCGAGGGATGCATGCGCCCATCATTGGAGCGGTTTTCCGGCCGGTCGTTTTCGAGTGCCGCGTAAAATGTCAGGCCGCCGCTTTCGATATCGCGCACGAACAGGCCCTGCTCGGTCGCAAGCAGCTGCCGCTTGGCGTCGATCCGTGCCAGCACGCTCGCCATCACAGGCAGCGCGTGCACCTTCTTCTCTTCGGTCGAAAGGTTCAGCTCGTGCAATTCCTTGCCGAGAATGTTGAACCACCAGATGGTATTGGTATCGGGATCGTAGGTCGGTCCTTCGCCCAGCACCGAATTGGTGCTGGAAAGGGTCCGCCCCGCGAACTCATGAATGTCGGTCATACGCTCAAGCTCCCACTGCTGCGTCGTATGCGTAAATGGTTGCCTTGGCGCGCTCGGCAACCTCAGCGACAGTCATTCCCGGCTTGTAAATGCTCGTGCCGAGCCCGAAGGCGAGGATTCCGGCCTTGGTGTACTCGGCGAAATTCTTGTCGGAGACGCCGCCGACGGCCGCGATCGTCAGCTCCGGCGGCAGGATGGCGCGGATCGCCGTGATGCCGGATGGGCCGAGCACGCTGGCCGGGAAAAACTTCAGCCCGGTCGCGCCGGCGCGCGCCGCGGCAAGCGCTTCCGTGGGCGTGAAGACGCCGGGCATCGTCACCATGCCGTAGTCGCGGGCGCGGATGATCACGTCTGGCTCGACATTCGGCGTCACCAGCAGCTTGCCACCGGCATTGTGCAGGCTGTCCACCGCCTCGGTCGTCAAAACGGTGCCGGCACCGATCAGCACCTCGGCGGGCGCCATCTTGGCGGCGATCTCGATCGACTTGAACGGCTCGGGCGAGTTCAGCGGGATCTCGATCGCGGTCAGGCCGTTTTCGATCAGCGCGCCGACGACGCCCTCGGTCTCCTCGGGCTTGATCCCACGCAGGATGGCGATCAGCGGGCGCTTCATGGCGGGGAAGGGGATGCGGTTCATCGCTCTGTTCTTTCTTGATTGGGCTTAGTTGGGCCAGATGGCGTTTGCGGCGGCCGAAAGGCCGGCAAGCACCGCCGTATCGGCATCGATGGTCGTGACGTTGAGCGAGAGCGCCTTGAAGGCGGTCTCGTAAAGCTTCTGCAGGCGGCCGGAGGCAACGAGCGCGATCGGCGTGTCGTTGGCGGCATCGGCCAGCGCGCCGGAGATCTCCAGGCCGATCAGCGTGCCCGAAATCCGCGCCTGCGCCGCCGAAGCGGTCATGCCGTGCAGCAGCTGGCCGGAGCGGGCCGTGAACAACAGGTTGGTCGCCATCTGCGGCTGGCGGAAGGCGGTCGAGACCGATGCCTTGAAGGCGGAGTTGTCGGCCGGCGATTGCTCGGCGCCGGCAACCGCATGCGACAGGATCGTATGCTTGGTGATCGCGTCGAAGAGCTCACCCGTCATGAAGGTGGAGAAGCCGATGACCTCGCCTTCCTGCACATGCACCCATTTCGAATGCGTTCCGGGCATGCAGACGGCCTGCGCGCCGGTGCTGTCTGGGCCGAGCGCGCCCAAGAGCTGGGTCTCTTCACCGCGCATCACGTCGGGCGATGCCCGGTCGCGCTGGGCAAGGCCCGGCAGGATGCGGATGTCGCGGCTCTGGCCGGGCACGGGGACGGCGCCGGTCAGGATCGCCGAAAGCGACGTGGGCACGTCGACATAGCCGGCCTCGACCCAGCCCTGCTTCGCGCCCGCCATGCCGCAGACGATCGCGGGAATATCCGCTGGCGCCTCGACCTTGGCGAGATGCTTGGCCAGCACCTCGGCGAAGCCGGTCTTGGCCGCCGTCGTCATGCCCTCGTCGCTGCGGCTTTCATTCAGCACGCTGCCATCGCTGCCGATCAGCCACAGCCGGAAGCTGCTCGTGCCCCAGTCGACCGCGATATATCGGGGTGTTGCCATCAGAAAATGCCTCCATCGACAATAAGGGACTGCGCCGTCACTGCGGAGGCGCCGTCGGATGCTAGAAACATGCAGGGCCCGACGATGGCGTCGGCCTGCAGAACTTTTTTGATGCACTGCCGCTCGATCATGCCGGCAATGCCTTCTTCGGTGAGCCACAGCTTCATCTGTCGCTCGGTAACGATCATGCCCGGCAGGATGCAGTTGACGCGGATGTTGTCGGGACCGAGCTTGCCGGCCAGGCTCTTCGTCAGCCCGATGATCGCCGCCTTTGCCGTCGTGTAAGCCGGGAAGTCGGGCATGTTGAGCATGAAGGCGATCGACGACATGTTGATGATCGCCCCGCCGCCGGCCTCGCGCATCGATGGCGCCACAGCCTGCGCCGCGAAGAACACGTGCCGCAGGTTGGTCGCCTGATTGTTGTCCCAGTATTCGGGCGTCACCTCATCGAAATCATGCCGGTCGTCGCGCGCGGCATTGTTGACGAGCACGCCGATCGGGCCGGAATGGGCAACGATCGCCTCGATGGTCGCGCGGATCGCAGCGACATCGCGCAGGTCGGCGTGGTGGCAGCGCACCGGGTGCAGGCTGTCGCGCGACAGGCGGTCGACCAGCGCGTGGCTCTCGTCCTCGGCAATGTCGATGAAGGAGACCTTGGCGCCCTGGCGCGCGAACCCCTCGACGATCGCGGCACCGATGCCGGAGCCGCCGCCCGTCACCACCACGCTCCGGTCCCTGAATTCGGGGTATTGCGCTCCAAGCTCCGCCACCACTATCCTCCCGATAGTTCCATTATTCAGAACTCAATTTGACTATATGGAATTATCGGATTAGCCTTGGGTCTCTGTCAAGGCATGAGGGCCAGCATGGGCGCGACTGATGGCGACATCATGGATAAAAATGCCATGGATAAAAATGAAGTTGCGGACAAACGCGAGACCGGCACGCTCGGCAAGCTGATGGTGCTGCTCGATATCGTGACGCACGCCGATGCTCCAATGCGCTTCACCGATATCTTGGCGGTCGCAGGCCAGCCCCGCGGCACGCTGCATCGCCAGCTTGGCCATCTCACCGAGGAAGGCCTGCTGGAAGTGCTGGCCGACGGCCGCTACGCACCCGGCCTGCGCCTCCTCGATCTCGCCTCACGCAGCTGGGCGCGCAACGAATTCCGGCTGATCGCCGAACCGCATCTCAACGCCCTGCAGCAGCTGACCGGAGAGACCGTGCATCTCGGCGTCCTGCGCGGTGCATCCGTCATCTATCTCGACAAGGTCGAGGGCAGCCAGCCGGTCCGGATGTATTCGCAGATCGGCAATGCCTCGCCCATCTATTGCACCGGTGTGGGCAAGGCAGCACTTTCCGCGCTGCCGGACGATCGGCTGGACGCGATCATTGCGAGTGTGTCCTTCCAGCGCTTCACCGAAAACACGCTGACGCCGGAGACGTTGCGCCGCGAGATCACCGACATTCGCAGCTCGGGAAATGCCTTCGACCGCGAGGAACACGAGGTCGGCATCCGCTGTGTGGCGGCACCCGTCTATTCCGAGGACCTGTCCTTCGTCGGCGGCGTTTCCGTGACCGGGCCGGCCTATCGGCTGACATTCGAGCGATTGGAGGAGTGGGCGTTGCCGGTGCGCCGGGCCGCCGAGAGCATCATGAGCGGCATGCGGATCGGGCTTGGCCCGCGCCGCTAAGGCCCCAGCAATTTGAGAATTGTCAAATCTGCACGCGCTTCGTCACCTTTCGTACAGAAATATGCTCATTTTCCGGTAGTGGACGTATTGTGATTTTGTGAAGAATCGTCACAATTGCCAGTTGTCAACCCCAAGTCTTGGGGTGTAGTGCCGTAGGCTATATTGACGGCGATGCCGCCGTCGGCGTGCGATCCAAGCACGTCACTTACGACGTTCCTGATTTTTTTGAGCTGATGACATGATGAACCCTTTGCCGCACCAGACTTCCGTGAACGTGTACGTAAATGAGGTATCTGGATTAAACACCCAGTTCGATATCTTTCGTTTCATGAAGAGGCTGACGGAAGCCTACCGGGTTCGCGCCTTCATGGTGCTCAATCTCCCCTCGGCCACCGCACGCGATCTGCAGAGCAACACCGTCATCACCAACTGGCCTGCCGAGCTGCTCTCGGCCTATGATCATGAGGCGCTGCTCACGAACAGTCCGATCGTCCGCAAGCTGCGATCGTCGACGGTTCCGTTCTTCAGCGACTTGTCGAAGTCGAAGCTGGAACGCTCGGACGGCAAGTCGAACCTCGTCGTGGCTTTGTTCGAGCGGTTCCGGATGATGCGCTGCGCCTATTTCCCGACGCACGATCCCTCCGGCGCCCGCGGCGCGGTCTCCTTCGCGGGCGATCGTGAGCCCTTTGCGCCTGAGGAGATGCTGGAGCTCCACTATATCTCCACGCACGTATTCGACAGGCTGGCCGAGATTCGCGCGCTCGACAACAGGGTGGTGGACGCCCTGACCGACCGCGAGATCGATTGTCTCAACTGGACCGCCGCCGGCAAAACCAGCGTCGAGATCGCCGATATCCTTGGCCTGTCCGAGCACACGGTCAATCACTACCTCAACCGCGCCACCAAGAAGCTCGACACGGTGAACCGCACCCAGGCCGTTGCCAAGGCATTGCGCATCGGCTTGATCAAGTAACTGCCCAAATCCTGTGCGCTATTGTCGCACCAGCCTAAAAATTGCGCCAGGACGTGAGCGCGGCGAGGGTCTTCAGCTAGCGTTGCCGCCGAATTCGTCGCCATTTCGAGTTGGCACGCTTCATGCTTCTCTATTGCCAGCGGTCCAGAGGGGACTTGGCAACGACGCCATAAAAGGCGCGACCTTCAACCCGCCGCTCGGTGCCGGCACCTGTGCTTGCTGGACATCGAGCGGCGGTTTGTTGTTTTTGGGATACGCCTCCCGGTCCATAAGCGCGAGCTGATGCATTTTTCCCTCAATTCTGACTGGTCTTTCAGATCTGACGCCCTAGAAACCCCTTATTCCACTTGGGTGACCGTTGTGCCATCAGGGCGAAAGCCCGGCGGACTTGATGGCTCAGCGGTCTCCTTTGGAAACTCCCCCTCGTTTCGCAGCTATTGATGCCCGCCATTTTGTCCGGCACCGATTTTGTTTGGCGATCACTTCGCGCTCCTCTATCTACAGAGCCAGATAAGGGTGTGAGGACGATATGACTGAAGTCACCAAGGAACAGGTGCTGGAAACGCTGGCAACGGTGCGCGGCCCCGATCTCGAGCATAATATTGTCGAGCTCGGCATGGTCTCCGATGTGTTCATCTCGGATGGCAAGGTCTACTTCTCCATTACCGTCCCCGCCGAGCGCGCCAAGGAGCTGGAGCCGCTGCGGCTCGCCGCCGAGCGCGTCATCAAGGAAATGCCTGGCGTCAAGGGCGCCCTGGTCGCGCTGACCGCCGACAAGAAGGGCGCGCCATCGGGCGCCGCCGCCGCCTCCCGCACGCCACCGCAGGCTGGTCACGGTCATGCCGGCCATGGGCATGCCGGCCATGGGCATGAAGGTCACTCGCATGCCCAGCCGCAGCAGCGCGCCGGCAAGATCGGCGTGCCCGGGATCGGCGCCATCGTCGCGGTCGCCTCCGGCAAGGGCGGCGTCGGCAAGTCCACTACCTCGGTCAACCTCGCGCTCGGCCTGCAGGCAAACGGCCTGCGCGTCGGCATTCTCGACGCCGATATTTACGGCCCCTCCATGCCGCGCCTCCTGCAGATCTCCGGCCGCCCCACGCAGACCGATGGCCGCATCATCAATCCCATGGAGAATTACGGCCTCAAGGTCATGTCGATGGGCTTCCTCGTCGATGAGGAAACCGCGATGATCTGGCGCGGCCCGATGGTGCAGTCGGCGCTGATGCAGATGCTGCGCGAAGTCGCCTGGGGCGAGCTCGACGTTCTCGTCGTCGACATGCCGCCCGGCACCGGCGACGCGCAGCTGACCATGGCCCAGCAGGTGCCGCTCGCCGGCGCCGTCATCGTCTCGACACCTCAGGACCTGGCACTCATCGATGCCCGCAAGGGGCTGAACATGTTCAAGAAGGTGGAAGTGCCGGTTCTCGGCATCGTCGAGAACATGAGCTACTTCATCGCCCCCGATACCGGCGCGCGCTACGATATCTTCGGCCACGGGGGCGCCCGCGCCGAAGCCGAACGCATCGGCGTGCCCTTCCTCGGCGAAGTGCCGCTGACGATCAACATCCGCGAAGCCTCCGACGCCGGCACCCCGCTGGTTGCCAGCGAGCCGAACGGCATTGTCGCCGGCATCTATCGCGACATCGCCACCAAGGTCTGGGCGCAGCTCGAGGGCAAGCCGCAGCGCGCCGCTCCATCCATCGTCTTCGAGTAAAGTGTGCCGTTTCAGGGCGCGGCGCTAGACTCCCAATTGCGGGCAAAATGTGATCAAACAACGCAGTTCACGTAAGATGTCTTGATTCTTGCGTGGGTTTCCGTCATATGGCGCGCCGTCGCCATGAGGGCGGCGTGTGCGAATGCTCGATGATAGCCAGCCCTGCAGCGGCGAATGCCTGCTGCATGTTCGGAGTTCTCTTGTCGATCGAAGGATTGGTGACTGCGATGCGGTTGAGCATAGTGCATACCCGAGCTTCGGCCGGCTATGACGGGATATTGATGAACATTCTTCAGCCGCTTTCGTTAATCTCGAAGACTTGCAGCTTGAGCGCCGCTTTATCAGGCGCTTCGCGGAAGGTTTTTTGATGCGAACGGCGATGGCCCTCACAGCCCTGGATCACGGGAGAAGCGCCCGGTGATCACTGCCTATTGCTCCAATTGCCAATCGGTCGAGCTCGGTGATCTCACCAAGGTCGAGACCATGCGCGACGATATCGTCTGGATCGACATGATCGAGCCGACGCGCGAGGAAGAGGCCTATGTCGAGAAGGCGCTCGGCATCGAGGTGCCGACCCGCGAGGACCTCAAGGACATCGAGCCTTCCGCCCGTCTCTATACCGAAGGCGATGCCGTCTTCATGACCGCCTCGCTGGTCTGGAAGGCCGAGACCGATGCGCCTGTGCTGACGGATGTCGCCTTCATCCTCGTCGGCAAGCGCCTGATCACCATCCGCTACGCGCAGCCCAAGTCCTTCGCGCTCTTCATCGCAGCCCTTCATCGCATTCCCGCCCACTGGCGCAACGGCGCCTCGCTGCTCGCCAAGCTGTTCGAGACCATCATCGACCGCACGGCGGAAATTCTCGAGATCTCGGTCGCCCGCATCGATATCCTCTCGACCCACGTCTTCGGCGATCGCGCCAAGAAGGTTCGCAAACCCTCGAACTATCTCGAGGAGAAGCTGCGCGATATCGCCGCCCATCAGCGCCTTGTCAGCAAGGTGCGTGACAGCCTGGCCTCCATGTCCCGGCTGATGACCTTCTTCTACAATGTCCCTGCCGTCCAGCAGGACCGTGCCACCAAGGAACTCTGCCGCACCGTCTCGCGCGATATCCAGTCGCTGAACGAGCACTCGTCCTATATCGCCGGCAACATCACCTTCCTTCTCGATGCATCGCTGGGTCTGATCAACATCGAACAGAACTCGATCATCAAGATTTTCTCGATCGCATCGGTGGTCTTCTTGCCGCCGACGCTGGTCGCCTCCATCTATGGTATGAATTTTGAATTCATGCCGGAACTGCATTTTGCCCAGGGCTATCCCTATTCGCTCGGGCTGATGCTGGTTTCCGCCGTAATCCCCTTCTTCTTCTTCCGTTGGAAAGGCTGGCTCTGAAGAGCCTGTTTTTGTTTAATGTCCGCAGACAGCCATTCACACGACCAGAACATGAGCCCGCGCAAGCTCTTCTATCTTGCGCTGGGTTCTGTCGGCGTCGTCTACGGTGATATCGGTACCAGCCCGCTCTACGCGTTTCGCGAAGCGCTGAAGCCCGTCGCCGCCGATGGCCTCACCCGTTTCGAGGTCATCAGCGTCGTCTCGCTGATGATCTGGGCGCTGACCATCATCGTCACGATCAAATACGTGCTGCTTCTCTTGCGCGCCGACAACGAAGGCGAGGGCGGCACGCTGTCGCTGCTGGCGCTTCTCTTGAAGACCGCCAACGGCCACACCGCACTTCTGATGATGCTCGGCCTCGTCGGCGCCGCACTCTTCCTCGGCGACGCGATGATCACGCCGGCTCTGTCTGTTCTGTCGGCCGTCGAAGGTCTGAAGCTCGTAGCACCGCAGCTGAGCAGCTATATCGTGCCGATCTCGGTCGCCATCCTCGCCGTGCTCTTTGCCGTGCAGTCGCGCGGTACGGGAACGATGGCGCGCTATTTCGGGCCGATCACCGCGCTCTGGTTCATCGTGCTCGCCGTCGTCGGCATCTCGCATATCTCGGATGATTTCGGCATCCTCGCCGCCTTCAATCCCTATTATGCCGTGAGCTTCCTCATGCATGAGGGCTTTTTCGGCGTGATTGTGCTCGGCGCGGTGTTCCTGACGCTGACGGGCGCCGAAGCGCTTTATGCCGACCTCGGCCATTTCGGCCGCCGCCCGATCCAGTGGGCATGGTTCGTGCTGGTCTTCCCGGCGCTGACGCTGAACTATCTCGGCCAGGGCGCGCTGGTGCTCGGCAATCCGCATGCCATGTCGGACCCCTTCTACCTGATGTTCCCGAAGTGGGCGCTGCTGCCGGCCGTCATCTTGGCCACCGCCGCCACCATCATCGCCAGCCAGGCGGTCATAACAGGCGCGTTCTCGCTGATCCGCCAGGCGATCAACCTCGGCTTCCTGCCGCGCATGGAAATCCTCTTCACCTCGGAAACCAACACCGGGCAGATCTTCGTGCCGTCGGTCAATCTGTTGCTGTTCCTGGGCGTGATCTTCCTGGTCATCTCCTTCGGCTCGTCGGATTCGCTGTCGACGGCCTATGGTATCTCCGTCACCGGCGCCATGGTCGTGACGTCAATCATGGCCTTCGAGTTCGTCCGCGTCCGCTGGAACTGGTCGGTGCTGACGGCGACCGCCGTGCTGGCGCCGCTCTTCGTGCTGGAAATGATCTTCCTCGGCGCCAACCTGATCAAGATCCACGATGGCGGCTACATCCCTGTCTTGATTGCCACCGCCTTCGTCGTCGTCATGTGGACATGGCGTCGCGGCTCGGCGCTTCTGATGGAAAAGACCCGCCACACGGATATTCCGCTGGCTTCGTTCATCTCCTCGATCGAGCGCAAGAGTGACCACTCGCCGGCCCATGTGCCCGGTACGGCGATCTTCCTTACCAGCGATCCGGAATCCGCACCCGCAGCGCTGCTGCACAATCTGAAGCACAACCACGTCCTGCACGACAAGAACGTGATCCTGACGATCCGCACGGTCAACAAGCCGCGCGTGCCGAGCGCCGACCGCTACAAGGTCGAGCAGATTTCCGAGCGCTTCTCGCGCGTCGAGCTTCTGTTTGGCTTCATGGAATCGCAGAATGTCTCGCAGGCGCTGGCGACGTTGCGCAAGACCGGGCTGAAGTTCGACATCATGTCGACCTCCTTCTATCTCGGTCGCCGCAAGCTGGTGCCCGATGCGAAGTCGGGTATGCCCTATTGGCAGGACCGCCTCTACATCGCGCTCGCCAACGCCGCCGCCAACCCGTCGGATTACTTCCGCCTGCCGGCCAACCGCGTGGTCGAACTCGGCTCGCACGTCATCATCTGACGGTGCCCACCCATCCCCTCGAAAGCCCGGCCTCGCGCCGGGCTTTTGCGTTTGAGTGTCTATAAGCAAATGCTGTATCAATTGGGGGGCGGCGTATTAACCAAGCATCAAGGTTAATGAGACATTTTCATCGGCATGTTCATGCGTCCCATGCCGGAGTCTGGTGTTGCGTCGAAATAGTCGTGTCCCTGGCAAATCACGCACCCCTGGTGCGTCGCGCCGCTTCGATAAGCTGCGCCCTTTGCTGCAAAGATGGAGTTCCCCCGCGCTCTTCGGCGTCTGCGCGTGGCTGGCGTTTCCCACCATGGCCTCGCATGCCGATCTGGCAGCGCTTCTGGCCGGCCTCGATCAGGGCCGCGAGAACTGGCGCATGGTGCTGACCAACTCGCCCGCCGGCTCCATCCACCAGGCCGAGCTCGCCTTCGCCGATCCCACTGTCACCGGCGCGATTGCATCCGGCGCCGGCATGGTGCTGTCCGATGGCCGCAAGGTCGCCTTCACCGCCGAGAACAAGGGCCACGAAGACACCCCCGATGAGGACCGCGTCAACCGCGCCACCAAGAAGGGCAGGGTGGTCGCTGTCGAGCGTGTGCAGCCGCCAAAGGATTTCTCCGCCGGCTCGATCCTGCAGCGCACCCGTCTTCTGTTTCAGCCGACCTTCAACCTGAAGGACAAGTCGGCCTTCGTGAAGCCGAAGATCCGCGGCAAGGAAATCGAGATCGCCACCAACTTCTATCGCAAGCAGCCGCCGAAGCCCGCAGCCGATATCTCCCCGATGCTGGCCGATCTCGTCACCAGCAACAAGTCCGACGTGCTCGCCACCGCGTTTGCGCCTGCCGCTCCCGATTACGCCCGCCAGTCACCGTTCGATTCGATCCTGACGGAGAAGGCCGACAACGGCCGCTTCGTGCCGCAGATCGGGCCTAAGGATCACGCCTGGGCCGCGAGCATCCTGCCGGCAAGCGTCTTTTCACCCGCTGAGCAGCAGTGTCTGGCCTCAGGCATCTATTTCGAGGCGCGTGGTGAAACCGTGAAGGGCCAGGCGGCCGTCGCCCAGGTCATCCTCAACCGCGTGCGCAACCCGGCCTATCCGAAGACCATCTGCGGCGTCGTCTACCAGAACGAGGATTGGCGCAACCGCTGCCAGTTCTCCTTCGCATGCGACAACATCAAGGACCGCGTGAACTCGCAGGCCCATTGGAGAATCGCCCGCGATGTGGCGATGGCGGTCACCGCCGGCCGCATCTGGCTGCCCCAGGTCGGCTCCGCCACCCATTACCACGCCGTCTACGTCCGTCCGAAATGGGCAAAGACCATGGAAAAGGTCGGCCGCATCGGCCTGCACGTCTTCTACCGCACCTATGGCGGCGGCTGGAGCTGACAAAAACCGGGTAAAAGGCGCGTTTTCGCGCCTTATTGCCGCGTCAGCCTGCGGATTCTTTCCCCCGATTCCGCCACAACCCGCCCGTATCGATCTAACCATATGTTTTTGATCGCTTATTTTATGGCTGGACATCGGCCTGCTACGCCTTGACTATGGATTTTGCTAAAACTATGTTGCGCGCGACTTCAAAGCGGGCCGGAAGGTTCTTCAGCCTTGGGGTCGTTGTCCGGTAAACCGGGGTAGCGGCGTAGCGGACGGCGGCAGGCGGAGGAGAGCACGATGGCGGATGACCGCGAGGAGAGTCTGGAAAAGCGCCGTGCGCAGCTGGGAGCGGAACTCGCGACCAAGCGCATCGAGGCGGGGAAGGACGAGGCCGATGAGGCCCGCGCCGAGGTAAGCCGCAAGGGCTATGCCCAGGCGATGAAGCTTTCGAGCGAGTTCATTTCCGCAGTCGTGGTCGGCGCTGTCCTGGGCTATCTCTTCGACCGTTTTGTCGGCACTGCGCCTTGGGGATTGATCGTACTTCTTCTTCTTGGATTTGGTGCCGGCGTGCTGAACGTGATGCGCGCTGCGGGCAAGGTTGCGAAACCTGATCTCGATATGCGCGAAAGCGACCGGAAATAGGGCGGAACGTTCAGGCGTTCGATCCAGTGCAATAATCCCGTCTCGTGCGGGTATAAGATATAGAGAGAACAAGCGGTGTCTAACGATCCGACTCATCAGTTCCTGATCCAGAAGATTGTGCCGATCGAAATCGGCGGGATTGATTTCTCGTTTACGAACGCCTCGCTGTTCATGGCGGCTTCCGCTGCCGTGGCCGCCGGCTTCCTCTATTTCTCGACGTCGAACCGCGCCATCGTGCCGGGCCGCTCGCAGTCGGTCGCCGAAATGTCCTACGAGTTCATCGCGGGAATGCTGAAAGAAGGCGCCGGATCCAAGGGGATGAAGTTCTTCCCGCTGGTCTTCTCGCTCTTCATGTTCGTGCTGACCGCAAACCTGCTCGGCATGTTCCCATACTTCTTCACCATCACCAGCCAGATCATTGTCACCTTTGCTCTTGCTCTGCTCGTCATCGGCACGGTTCTGGTCTACGGCTTCTACAAGCACGGCTTCCACTTCCTGAATGTCTTCGTGCCTCAGGGCGTTCCCGGCATCTTGCTGCCGCTGGTCGTCGCCATCGAAATCATCTCGTTCCTGTCGCGTCCGATTTCGCTCTCCGTTCGTCTCTTCGCCAACATGCTGGCCGGTCACATCACCCTTAAAGTGTTCGCGGGCTTCGTTGCCTCGCTTGGAGCCATGGGTGCGGTTGGTATCGGCGGTGCCGTTCTTCCCCTCATCATGACCGTCGCCCTGACGGGTCTCGAGTTCCTCGTCGCCTTCCTCCAGGCTTACGTCTTTGCGGTACTGACTTGCATGTACCTCAACGACGCGATCCACCCGGGTGGCCACTAAGGGATACCGACATTGACGTCCGCGGGCGTCAGTCAATTCGCCGCAACAACCATTTCAAAGGAGTACAACATGGACGCGGAAGCAGCAAAATTCATCGGTGCAGGCCTCGCTTGCTTTGGTATGGCCGGTACGGCTCTCGGCCTCGGCAACATCTTCGGCAGCTACCTGTCGGGCGCCCTGCGCAACCCGTCTGCCGCTGACAGCCAGTTCGGCCGTCTGGTATTCGGCTTCGCCGTTACGGAAGCTCTGGGCATCTTCTCGCTGCTCGTCGCTCTCCTTCTGCTGTTCGCCGTTTAATTTCGGCGCACTGAGGGATCACGGCCTGCGAACAGCGAGCCGTGATCCTTTGTATTTGCAGTACACCTGGAGGTGAGCATGTTTTTTGTGACCCCGGCTTACGCTGAAGAAGCCCCGGCGGGAACCGCAGAAACTGGTGCAGCGACCGGTACAGACGCGCATGCTGCCCCGGCCGCAGGCGAGGTTCATACCGAGACCGGCGTGCCAGCCGAACACCATGGCGGTGTTTTCCCGCCTTTCGATACTTCGACGTATGCGTCCCAGCTGCTTTGGCTGGCGATTACCTTCGTCATTTTCTTCGTGCTCATGCAAAAGGTCATTGCACCGCGCATCGGCGGTATCCTCGAGCAGCGCCACACGCGCATTGCCCAGGACCTCGATGAGGCTGCACGCCTGAAGGCGCAGGCAGACGCAGACGTTGCTGCCTACGAAGCCGAACTCGCAGAAGCCCGCGCCAAGTCGAACGCAATCGGCACGGCAGCGCGCGACGCAGCCAAGCTCAAGGCCGAGGCCGACCGCCGTGCGGTTGAAGCCGCTCTGGGCGAAAAATTGAAGGCTGCGGAAGGCCACATCGCCGATATCAAGGCGAAGGCATTTGCAGACGTCGGCACGATCGCCGAGGAAACGGCAAAGGCCGTCGTCGAACAGCTGATCGGTGGCACCGCCACCAAGGCTGAAGTCACGTCCGCCGTCACCGCGGCCAAGAAGGGAGCTTGATCGATGGAATTTGCACTGGACGCAACATTCTTCGCATTCGTCGGTCTCGTCCTGTTCCTGGCACTGATCGTCTACCTCAAGGTTCCCGGCATGATGGCGACGTCGCTCGACGACCGCGCCGATCAGATCCGCAACGAGCTATCGGAAGCCAAGCGCCTGCGTGAAGAGGCCCAGCACCTGCTGGCCGAATATCAGCGCAAACGCAAGGAAGCCGAAGCGGAAGCCGCCCATATCCTGGCAGCTGCCGAGCGCGAAGCGGAAATGTTCACCGCCGAAGCCAAGAAGAAGACCGAGGAATTCGTTGCCAACCGCACCGCGGTTTCGGAAGCGAAGATCAAGCAGGCCGAAGCCGATGCGATGAAGGCGGTTCGTGCCGCAGCCGTCGACCTCGCCATCGCCGCCGCTGAAACGGTTCTCGTCAAGAAGGCCGATGCCAAGGTTCAGTCCGAACTCTTCGGCAACGCCCTCGGTCAGGTAAAGACCCGCCTCAACTGAGATCGGTCCTATCGCATTTCAAAGCCCCGGTTCGCCGGGGCTTTTTGCGTTTTGGGGATGTTGTTCGCTGTCGTGCCCGGAAAGGCGTCCGAGCCGGCAGCCTACTCGCCGTCGGTGACCAGGAACTGCTTGAGCCGCCCGAAGCTCATGCGATGCAGCGGGCAGGGGCCATGGCTGTCAATGCCGGCTCTATGGCGTGCGGTGCCGTAGCCGGCATGTGCGGCGAAGCCATAGGCGGGGAAGATGAGGTCGGCGCGCGTCATCATCCGGTCGCGCGTGACCTTGGCGACGATGGAGGCGGCGGCGATCGATACCGACCGGGCATCGCCCTTGACGACGGCCTGGCCGGGGCACTCGAGCCCGGGGGGAACGTCCAGCCCGTCAGTCAACACATAGCTTGCCGGGATGGAGAGGCTGAGGATCGCGCGGCGCATGGCATCGAGGCTTGCCTTGCGGATATCCGTCTCGTCGATGCGGCGTGAGCTGGATGAGGCGATCGCGACGGCCGCGGTGGCAAGGATCTGCTCGAACAGCTCTTCTCGTCTCTGCGCGGAAAGCTGCTTGGAATCGTTCAGGCCATCGGGAATACGCTTGGGATCGAGAATGACGGCGGCGGCAACGACAGGCCCCGCCAGCGGCCCGCGCCCGGCCTCGTCGGCGCCGGCAACAGGCCAGTGGCCGGCCTTGCGCGCCTTCAGCTCCAGCCGGAAATCCGGAAGCAGCGGGACATCTTCGAAAAGCATGGGAGAATCGGGTGGCGTGCGACGTTTCATGCGGCTGAACTTCGCACGCCAACCCGATTTCCTGCAAGTCCCCGGATCAGGGCGGCGGGCCGGGGACTTGAGAACGGAAGGCCAGGGTCAGCCGTCCGTAAGGGAATGTCCGAGCATGTCGCGCAAAAGTGTGCAGTGGTTTTGCGACAACGACATGCTGCAAAACTAGAGCAGCGACAGTTGCACGCCGCTGCCGTTCGGCGGCACGAACAGGTCGTCGCGCAGCGGCATGCTGCGGCGGGTCATGCCGAGCCGCTTCGTGGCCATCTCGAAGCGCCGGGCGATCTGCCAGGCATAGGGGCCGGCGCCCTTCATGCGCTTGCTGAAATCGGCGTCGTAATCCTTGCCGCCGCGCATCGAGCGCACCAGCGACATGACGTGGCGGTAACGGTCAGGATAGTGCTGCAGCAGCCAGTCGCGAAACAGCGGCGACACCTCCAGCGGCAGTCGCAGGATCACATACCCGGCCTCCGTGGCACCCGCTGCATGCGCAGCATCGAGAACGCGCTCGATCTCGTGGTCGTTCAGCGCTGGAATGACCGGCGCCATCATCACAGATGTGCGAATGC
This sequence comes from Rhizobium sp. UBA1881, assembly GCF_002338015.1. Taxonomy (NCBI): domain Bacteria; kingdom Pseudomonadati; phylum Pseudomonadota; class Alphaproteobacteria; order Hyphomicrobiales; family Rhizobiaceae; genus Rhizobium; species Rhizobium sp. UBA1881. The sequence goes on along the minus strand of NZ_DDHH01000070.1, from coordinate 15,806 downwards.
CGGCGTCGCTCAGCGCCTTCAGCGCATCGAGCCGCTTCGACGGGGTCGAGGCGCGCGGCTCCATCGTCCGCGCCAGCTTGCGGTCCAGCGTCGTCACCGACAGCGAGGCGCGCACCAGGTTCTTCTCCGCCATGCGCTGCAGGATATCGAGATCGCGCAGGATGAGTGCCGACTTGGTGACGATGGAGACAGGATGGTTTGCCCGCTCCAGCACCTCGAGGATATCCCGCATGATCCGCCATTCCTTCTCGATCGGCTGATACGGGTCCGTATTGGTGCCGATGGCGATCACGCGCGGCTTGTAGCCGGGCTTGGCGAGCTCGCGCTCCAGGAGCTTGGCCGCATCCGGCTTGGCAAACAGCCGCGCTTCGAAATCCAGCCCGGCAGACAGGCCCATATAGGCGTGGGTGGGCCGCGCGAAGCAATAGATGCAGCCGTGCTCGCAGCCGCGATAGGGATTGATCGAACGGTCGAAGGGGATATCCGGCGATTCATTGCGGGTGATTGCCGTACGCGGCTTTTCGATCTGCACCTCGGTCTTGAACGGCGGCAACTCCTCAAGCGTCTGCCAGCCATCGTCGAAGCCTTCACGGCTCTGCGGCTCGAAGCGCCCGCTCGGGTTCAATCCCGCACCACGGCCACGCCGGCGGTCGACCTCGATCCTGAGGCCGGAAGAAACGATCATCGCGTCGGCAATATCCGCCGTATTGGCAGGCGCGAATGCGGCCTGCCCTGCAAGGGACTGTTCGTTCATCGGGTTTCTCCGTCGATGGAAGACTCGTCGTCCCCATCCGTTCTGGTGATTAAATTCCTATCGCCGAAATGAGAACAATGCAAGAACAAATTTGGAAAACTGTCGCTGGTAATGTTTTGTGCGTCGCACTATAAATGAGCAATGTTAACTGTCCTATTGGAATGCCGGGATCAGGAACCTGAGCTGGCGCAGACATTATCGGTGTTGGTTGCTGGTGCCGTGGAAGGGCTGGTGAGCGATGTGGTGGTGCTCGACCACGGCTCGCGCGATGGCTCGTCCAAGGTCGCGGACGCCGCCGGCTGCCGCTTCCATCAGCATTGGGATATCAAGGACATACTGCGTTCGGCGCGCGGCGAATGGCTGTTGTTCGTCGAGCCCGGTGCCCGCCCACAGAGCGGCTGGATCGACGAGATCGCCGAATATGTGGCATTAAACAAGCTGCCCGCCCGCTTCACCGCCTCGCGCGGTTATCGCAGGCCGTTCTATCAGCGCCTGCGCCGTCTGGCGCCGCTGGAGCTTGGTCTGTTGCTGCCGAAAAAACATGCGCTGGCGACGGCGCGCAGCGGCATGCAACTGGCGGAATTCGTCAAGGGACAGAAGCTGCGGAAGCTATCGGCTGAGCTCATCCCGTCCTGGGTCGCGCGTTCGGCGCGGAGCTAGTTTTTAAGCTCCGCGCTTCAAGTGCTCGTCGAGCCTGGGCATGATTTCCACGAAGTTGCACGGCATGTGGCGATAATCGAACTGCGCCTTCAAGATGCCGTCCCACGCGTCCTTGCAGGCGCCGGGCGATCCCGGCAGCACGAAGACGAAGGTGGTGCCGATCAGCCCCGCAGTCGCACGCGACTGCACGGTGGATGTACCGATCTTGTCCTGCGAGATACGGTGGAAGACGGCTGAGAAGCCGTCCATGCGCTTGTCGAACAGCGGCTCCAGCGTCTCGGGCGTCACGTCGCGGCCGGTAAAGCCGGTTCCGCCGGTGGTGATGATCACGTCGACATCCGATTTCGCCGTCCAGGCCCGGACCTGCGCGGCGATCGCCTGTCTGTCGTCGGGCGCGATGGCGCGCGCGATGAGGCGGTGTCCCGCCTCCGAAATGCGCGCCGCCAGCGTATCGCCGGAGCGGTCGTCTGCGGTGGTGCGTGAGTCTGATACCGTCAGCACGGCAAATCCCACCGGAATGAACGGACGCGTGTCGTCAACGCCTGTCATCATCATCTCCCGCCAATGTTTCGGTTGCCTCGAAATACCAGTCCGGCCGCTTGCCGTGAAGCACCCGCGCCGCGACCTTCGCTTCGTCCATGTTGGCGAATATGCCGAAGCACGTCGCGCCAGAGCCCGACATCCGAACGAAGAGCGCGCGTTGATCGGAGAGCATATCGGAGATCTCGCCGATCTCAGGCAGCAGCGCACGCGCCGGCGGTTCGAGATCGTTGCGCATGCCGCGCAGCGCGTCGAGCCAAGAAAGGCCGGGTGCTACCACAAGCGCGCCGTTCGTCTTGGTCGCCAGCTTGCGAAAAACCTCCGGCGTCGAAACCCCCTTCAGCGGATTGGCGAGCACCATGGGAAAGGCAGGCAAGTCGCGCACCGTCTCGATCCGCTCGCCGATCCCGCGCGCAATCAGCGGCCGGCTCGCCAGACACATCGGCACATCGGCGCCGAGCTTGATGGCGATGGCGTCGATGGTCGCCGCGGGTAGGGGAGTGCCCCAGAGCCGCATTAGCCCGCGCAGCGCCGCCGCCGCATCCGCCGAGCCGCCGCCGATGCCTGAGGCAATCGGCAGGTCCTTGCGCAGGTGGATGCTGACCGGCGGTGCGGTCCCGCCAACGTCGAGGACGGCAAGACGCAACGCATCGCGCGCCTTCAGCACCAGATTGGTACCGCCATCACCAGTAAGCGCGTCGCCAAATCGGCCGGAGATATGAAATTCGTCGGTATCGGCTGGCGCGAAGTCCAGCCGGTCCCCCGCGCGCGTGAACGTCACCAGCATTTCGAGCAGATGATAGCCGTCGTCTCTCTGGCCCGTGACATGAAGGGCCAGATTGATCTTGGCAAAGGCACGCTCGCTGATCGCAACGCCGTCGGCGAAGCCTGTGTCAGCCATGGATGATCAGGTCTTCTTGTCGGCCGGCTTCGGGTCGACAGGGGCCGGATCGGGCATCTTCTTGTCGACGGTCTTGGCATCGTCGGTCACGGCAGGCAGGCCGTTGGCGATCTTGTCCTTGATCTTCGGGATCTCGGCGGCCTCGGGTTCCGAGCCCAGCGCCCGGTTCCACTGGTAGACAGCCTCAAGCTTGCGCCCGACACGCCAGTAGGCATCGCCCAGATGGTCGTTGATCGTCGCGTCGCCGGCCTTGATCTGTGCAGCGCGCTCCAGCTCCTCGGTCGCGTCGTCGAATTTGCCGAGGCGGAAATAGGCCCAGCCGAGCGAATCGATGATGTAGCCATCGTCGGGGCGCAGATCGACGGCCTTCTTGATCATCTCAAGACCCTCGTCGAGGTTCTTGTTCATGTCGATCCAGGAATAGCCGAGATAGTTCAAGACCTGCGGCTGGTTGGGGTTCAATTCCAGCGCCTTGCGGAAGCTCGGCTCGGCCTTGTCCCACTGCTTCAGCCGCTCATAGGCGATGCCGCGCTGGAAGAAAACGGTCCAGGTGTTCTTGCCCGGCAGCGGACCGATCACATCGACAGCCTTGTCGTAGTTCTCGGCCATTGCCTTGTAGTCCTTGGCGTCGGAGAGAACGCTGCCATAGGCGAGGTAGCTGCGAATATCCTTCGGGTCCGACTGGATCAGCCCCTGCAGATGCGCACGGGCTTCGTCGACCTTGCCGCCTTCGGCGAGCGCCAGGCCAAGCTGCAGCTCGGAGATGCGGCTCATCGGCGAATTGTCGGGCACTTCCTTGTAGAGCGCGATGGCGCGGTCGAGCTGGCTCTGCTTCTCGGCGATACCGCCGAGCATGACCAGCGCATCGGCGCTGTCAGGGTCGAGCGCGCGGGCGATCTGCAGATAGAGCGAGACGATGTCTTCAGCCCCGTCGCGGTTCAGCGCGCCGGCAAAGGAGAACAGCACACCGGCCGCGCCCTGCTTGGCGGTGGTGATCTGCTGCACCTGCTTTTCGTCTTTGGTGATGCTCTGGCGCAGCGCGTTGAGCGGCGCGTAGTTGGGCAGCAGGTTGTCGCCGACCGAAACCGTGTCGAGCGCCTTCTGCTTGTTACCCTGCGTCGCTTCCAGGCGGGCGAGCGCCATGATGGCGCGCATGAAGGTATCGGGCGCCGTGGCAGCGCCATCCTTGTCGAGCACGGCGTCGTTCAGGTGCTTGCGTGCAGAGCGCACGTCGCCGTTGACGATGGCGATCGCGCCGGCATTGTAGTTCTGGAAGATGGCGAGCCACTCCGGCCCCTTCAGCTTCTCGACCTGCGACAGCGCGTCCTTCCCCTTGCCGGCGCCCAGTCGCGCCCAGGCGGCCATCAGGTCGTTCATGACGCGGTCGAGATCGGTCGGGCCGGTGGTCTTCAGCGCACTCTCGGCGGTCTTGTATTCGCCGCGGCGGATCGCATCTGCGCCGCGCACGATGGTCGAGAGGCGTTCGATGCTCGGATCGTTCTTCAATTCGTTGGCGTAACGCACGCTGTCCTTGATGTCGCCATTGAGCAGCAGCGAGATCATCAGGCGCTGGCGGATCTCCGGATTGCCGGGCTCGATCTGCAAGGCCTTCTTGTAGAGCTCGATCGCCGTTTCGTAATCGTGGTCGACATCGGCGGTGCGGGCGGCAAGCAAAGCGCCGGAGAAGGTGTTGACGCTGTCAGGATCGAAGATCACGGTCGCGCTGGCGTCATCCTTCTTGGCCGCGTCTTCGGCATTGGCGCCGCCGAGCACGCTCAGCGACAGAACTGCCGCAAGCGACGCGCTCGAAAGAAGACGTATGGCAAATTTCCGCCGCATTAGAAAACCTTTCGTGAGAACAGCCCACCAGCGTCGACTGCAAAATCAGTTGAGAAGACTGATTCACGACAGGATGGCTTTTTTGAAGCGACCCCGCAAGAAAATCAGCCTTGGACCAATGATCGTCGGTTAATTGACGCGCTCGATGCAGAAGTCGATGACTTCCATCAGTGCGGATTTCCATGCCGTATCGGGAAGCGGCGCCAATGCATCGCGTGCAATCGTGCCATAATGGACCGCCCGGCCGATGGTATCGTTCAGCGTTCCGTACTTGGTGATCAGGCCAAGTGCCTTTTCGAGGTTCTGATCGTTGCTTTCGCCACCCTCGATCGCCTTGCGCCAGAAGGCGCGTTCTTCCTCGGTGCCGCGCCGGTAGGCGAGGATGACGGGAAGCGTGATCTTGCCTTCGCGGAAGTCGTCACCGACATTCTTGCCGAGATCGGCAGCCTTGCCGCCGTAATCGAGCACGTCGTCGACCAGCTGGAAGGCCAGCCCAAGGTTCATGCCGTAGGACTTCATCGCGTTGCGCCCGGCCTTGCCGGCATCCGCCACGATCGGGCCGACTTCGGCGGCAGCCGCAAACAGCGCCGCCGTCTTGGCGCGGATGACCGAGAGATAATCGTCCTCGGTGGTTTCCATGTTCTTGGCGACGGAAAGCTGCAGCACTTCGCCTTCGGCGATCACACAGGCGGCCGACGAGAGCACGTCGAGCGCATCGAGCGAGCCGACATCGACCATCATGCGGAAGGCCTGACCGAGCAGGAAGTCGCCGACCAGCACGCTTGCCTGGTTGCCCCAGATCATGCGGGCGGTGGACTTGCCACGGCGCAGGTCGCTTTCATCGACGACATCGTCGTGCAGCAGCGTTGCCGTATGCATGAACTCGACCGCGGTCGCGAGCTTGATGTGGTTTTCGCCCTGGTAGCCATAGAGCGCGGAGGAGGCGAGCGTCAGCATCGGGCGCAGGCGCTTGCCGCCGGACGAGATCAGATGGTTCGCCACTTCGGGGATCATCTGCACGTCTGAACCGGCCTTCGAAAGGATCAACTGGTTGACCCGCTCCATGTCCGCCTTGGTTAGATCCACCAAAGGCTTGACGGATGCCAGTTTGTTTTTGCTTTCTTCAAGCGGTATGACCACGCCCAACGACCCGGACTCCTGTTCACTCATTGGATTTGACAATAGAAAGGGGCGGCTTGAGCGGCAAGAGGCGAAATTGCCACGTCGCGGAAAATTGAAAGGGATTTCACGGTAAATGCATGAACTTATCCGCGCCAACGATCCCGTGCTGCTCTCCTTCGCTGAAAGCCTGATGAAGGATGCCGGCATCCATTGCTTCATCGCCGATCAGGGCATGAGCATATTGGAAGGCTCGCTCGGCATGCTGCCGCGCCGCCTGCTGGTCGAGGACGACCAGGCCGACCGCGCCCGCCGCATCCTCATCGACGCCGGCCTTGGCGACGAATTGCGCGAGCAGAAGTGAGCGACGCCGTGACCAGCGAGCCCACGCCCGTAACCGAGACCATCGACGCCTTCCACCGCGGCGCCTTTCATATTCTCCAGCCGAAGGGCAGGGGGCATCGCTCCGGCATGGACGCCATGCTGCTGGCGGCGTTGGTGGATGATGAGAGGGTGGTAAAGGTCGCCGATCTCGGCGCCGGTGCCGGCGCGGCCGGTCTTGCCGTCGCCTCGCGGCTGCCGAAGGCCAAGGTCGTGCTCTTCGAGCGCTCCGCCGAGATGGCGGACTATGCCCGCCGCAGCCTGGATCTTGCGGAAAACGCCCACATGCTGGGCCGCGTTACCGTGATCGAAGCGGATGTGACGCTGAAGGCCAAGGCACGCAACGATGCCGGCCTCGTCGACGAGAGCTTCCACCACGTCATCCTCAATCCGCCCTTCAACGATCCCGGCGACCGCAAGACGCCGGATGCGCTGAAGGCAGAGGCGCATGCGATGACGGAGGACCTGTTCGAAAGCTGGCTGCGCACGGCCGGCGCCATCATGATCCCCGGCGGCCAGCTGTCGCTGATCGCCCGCCCGGAATCGATCGCCGAGATCATCGACGCCTGCGGCCGTCGCTTCGGCGGCATCGAGATCACGGCCATCCATCCGCGCGAAGGCGAAAACGCCGTGCGTATCCTGGTGACCGCGATCAAGGGCTCGCGCGCCCGGCTGTCGCTGCGCGCGCCGCTGATCATGCACGAAGAGGGGAGCCACAAGTTCTCCCCCTTCGTCGACGGCCTCAACAACGGCCGCGCGGCTTACTCCAGGCGTTAGCCTATCACGAAATCGAACAGCAGCTTGATGTTCAGCCCGGCGATGATGATGGCGATCGTGTAGGCGATGGCCGAGAGCCAGCGTGGTGCGACGAGATCACCCATCTTCGCCTTGTTGGCGGTGAACATCACCAGCGGGAAGACCGCGAAGGAAAGCTGCAGGCTGAGCACGACCTGTGTGAGGATAAGCAGTTCTGCGGTGCCCGCATCGCCATACCAGATGGTGACGAAACCGGCCGGCACGATGGCGATCGCGCGGGTGATCAGCCGGCGGATCCAGGGCTGCAGCCTGATCTTCAGGAACCCTTCCATGATGATCTGCCCGGCCATGGTGGCCGTCACCGTCGAGTTCAGGCCGCAGCACAAAAGCGCGATACCGAAGAGCGTCGGCGCCAGCGCAAGCCCGAGCAGCGGTGCTAGGAGCGAGGAGGCTTCGCCGAGTTCGGCGACGTCAGTGCGTCCATTGGCATGGAAGGCTGCTGCGGCGAGGATCAGGATCGAGGCATTGATCAGGAGCGCGAAGCAGAGCGCCACGGTGGAATCGATCGTCGCATAGGTCAACGCCTCGCGCTTTTCCGGCACGCTGTGGCCGTAGTCGCGGGTCTGGACGATGCCCGAATGCAGGTAGAGATTATGCGGCATGACCGTGGCGCCGAGAATGCCGAGCGCCAGATAGAGCATCTCCGGATTGGAGACGATCTCCGTGGTCGGGAAGAAGCCGCGGATGACCTCGCCCCACTGCGGATCGGCCATGAAGATCTGCACGCCGAAGCAGACGGTGATGATCCCGAGCAGCGCGATTACGAAGGCTTCGACCCAGCGAAAACCGATCTTCTGCAGATAGAGGATGAGGAAGACGTCGAGCGCGGTGATGAGCACGCCGAGTTCGAGCGGAATGCCGAACAGCAGGTTGAGGCCGATTGCCGTGCCGATCACCTCGGCGATATCGGTGGCGATGATCGCGATTTCAGCAAACAGCCAGAGCGGTATCGATACCCAGCGCGGGAAAGCGTCGCGGCAGGCCTGCGCCAGATCGCGGCCGGAGCCGATGGCAAGGCGCGCGCAGAGCGATTGCAGCACGATCGCCATCAGGTTGGACAAGAGCGCCACCGTCAGCAGCGTGTAGCCGAACTTCGAGCCGCCGGCGAGCGAGGTCGACCAGTTGCCGGGGTCCATGTAGCCGACGGCCACCAGATATCCGGGGCCGACGAAAGCGATGGCACGGCGCCAGCGAGAGGCGTGCTTCTGCGTTCTGATCGTACGGTGGACATCGGCCATCGACGCCTCCTCGCGCTCGTGGCGCCAGCCCGTCTTGGCCTTGGGTGTCATAATGTCCATGCAGCATCCGCCTGTTCTATCAATAAGAGCAATATGGCTGATTAGAATGATAATGCAAGTCATTCGCAACAAGAAAATACTGAGGTGGATCATTTACGGCCCAGCCATTGCGTTTGCCGTTGCGACGCATACATGGAGGTGACGTTTCACCAAGTTCGCACGAAGGAATGGGAATGGCCGGATTTATGAGAAAACTGATGCCGAAGCGCTTCCGCAAGGAGGGCATCGTGATCCCGGTTGTCAGGCTCCAGGGTGCGATCATGACCGGCGGCAGCCAGTTCCGCCCGGCGCTGAACCTCGCCTCGACCGCGCAGGTGCTCGAAAAGGCCTTCAGCTTCAAGGACGCACCGGCCGTCGCCATCTCCATCAATTCCCCCGGCGGCTCGCCGGTTCAGTCACGGCTGATCTTCACCCGCATCCGCGAGCTGGCGCGCGAAAAGCAGAAGAAGGTCATCGTCTTCGTCGAGGACGTGGCGGCCTCGGGCGGCTACATGATCGCGCTTGCGGGCGACGAGATCATCGCCGACCCGACCTCGATCGTCGGCTCGATCGGCGTCGTCTCCGGCGGCTTCGGCTTCCCCGAGCTCTTGAAGAAGATCGGCGTTGAGCGCCGCGTCTATACCGCGGGCGAGAACAAGGTGATCCTCGACCCGTTCCAGCCGGAGAAGGAAAAGGACATCGAATATCTGAAGACCCTGCAGCTGGAGATCCACCAGGTCTTCATCGCCATGGTGCGCGAGCGCCGCGCCGGCAAGCTGAAGGATGACACGACGGTGTTTTCCGGCCTGTTCTGGACCGGCACGCGCGGCCTCGAGCTCGGCCTTATCGACGGTCTCGGCGACATGCGCCAGGAACTGAAGAAGCGCTACGGCTCGAAAACCAAGCTCGAACTCGTAACCCCAGCAAGGGGGCTTTTCGGACGCCGCATTCCCGGCATATCATCATCTCTCGAAGGAGCCGCCTCCGGCTTCGCGGCCGGTCTTGTCGAGACCGCCGAAGACAAGGCATTGTGGAGCCGATACGGGCTCTGACGCAATTGCGGCAAAAGCACAGCGCGGCTGTGCGGCGGCAAATGCGTTAAAATAACGAGGGGTGAAGACAGACGACATGCCGCAGCTTTTGATCATGGGTGTGCTCGTCCTGGGCGCCTGGCTCCTCTACCGCCGCTTCGTGGCCGAAGCCAAGCGCCTGCAGGAAAAATCCCGCCGGGCGCAAAAGGAGCAGCAGACCGGAGCGATCGGCACGCTGGTGAAGGATCCGGTGACGGGCGAGTATCATTTGAAGAAGGATGATGAGTGAGGGGGAGGGCTTTGATCAGCCGCGTTCCCGAACCCGCGACTGCCAATCCGCTCCGCCATAGCTGATGCAGAGAACAAAGACGGATTGGGTTTCGTCATTGACGGTAAAGCAGACGGTCGCTTTATCCGACGCAGGAATGGCGCGCAGATGCGGGTGAAAGTCGCTTCGGATGGTGCCGATATGAGGAAAGTCGGCAAGAGAGCGGAGCTTTTGCTCAATCAGGTCGATTTTATCCTCGGCAACTTCATAGCCGGCGTATTCACCGACCAGAATGGTGATGTCGAGAAGATCGTTCTTAACGAGAGGATGGCGGGTAACCCTATACGCCATACTTCCTCGTTGCTTTACGTTCGCGGATGAATGCTCTCACTTCATCGAACATGGTGTCGCCATCCAGCGGTATCCGCTGATCCTCGGGCAACTCCATTCGGCGCCGGATCTCGTCGGCCATTCCCGCAAGAGGATCGCTTGAGGCATCGCGTTTCCTCATCCGCGCCAGCCCTTCTTTAACGACGTCCGACACGCTCGCAAACCGCCCGTCCTCGACGAGCTTCTCCGCGTAACGAAGATCCTCATCCGATAGCATCACGGCGTTCTTGGCGTTCATAATCGTCTCCAAGGCAAGGTCTGTAGTTACTATAAGGCAACCGACACCGCTTGTCCTCCCTGCAAACTGTGGGGAAGAGGCCGGACAGCTTACTTTGGCGCTTCCATTGCTGTGTGGTACGGTGTGAGAGGTTCACGTCGGAGCGCGCCATGCGGATTGTCAAATTCGAAGACGGTCTCGGAGTCTGCATCCCACAGGCAATTGTGGATGAACTCCGGTTGAAGGAAGGTGACGACGTCGCGGTTCGCCTGGGCACCAATCGCAATATTGAAGTCGCCACAGCAGATGCTCGGTCGAAGGCGTTTGAACGGATCAAGGCATTCAAGCTGCAGCTGCCGCCGGATTGGGCGTTTGATCGCGACTGCGCGAACAGCCGAAACCCTTGACCCTCATCGCCGCTCGTGGCACCTGTCGCCCACCGATCCAATTGAATGGCGACTAACCTCATGTCTGCACCCAGCATTCCCGACCACATGAACCCGAAGCGCTCGTTTCAGGCGCTGATCCTGACGCTGCACAGCTACTGGGCGGACAAGGGTTGCGCGGTGCTGCAGCCTTACGACATGGAAGTCGGCGCCGGCACGTTCCATCCGGCGACCACGCTGCGCGCGCTTGGCCCCAAGCCCTGGAAGGCCGCCTACGTGCAGCCCTCGCGCCGCCCGTCCGACGGTCGCTACGGCGAAAACCCGAACCGTCTGCAGCATTACTATCAGTATCAGGTCATCCTGAAGCCGAACCCGCCGAACCTGCAGGAGCTCTATCTCGGCTCGCTCGCGGCGATCGGGCTCGATCCGCTTCTGCACGATGTCCGCTTTGTCGAGGACGATTGGGAAAGCCCGACGCTCGGCGCCTGGGGTCTCGGCTGGGAGTGCTGGTGCGACGGCATGGAAGTCTCGCAGTTCACCTATTTCCAGCAGGTCTGCGGTCTCGAATGCTCGCCGGTCGCCGGCGAACTCACCTACGGCCTCGAGCGCCTCGCCATGTATGTCCAGGGCGTTGACAACGTCTACGACCTGAACTTCAACGGCCGCGAGGGCGACGAGAAGATCAGCTACGGCGATGTGTTCCTGCAGGCAGAGCAGGAATATTCCCGCCACAACTTCGAATTCGCCAACACCGAGATGCTGCATCGTCATTTCATCGATGCCGAGAAGGAATGCCAGGCGCTGCTCGCCGCTGGCGCGCCTGGAGACAGCGATAACCAGAAGCTGCACAAGTGCGTCTTCCCGGCCTACGACCAGTGCATCAAGGCCAGCCACGTCTTCAACCTGCTTGACGCGCGCGGCGTGATCTCGGTCACAGAGCGCCAGAGCTATATCCTGCGCGTGCGCACGCTCGCCAAGGCCTGCGGCGAAGCCTTCCTGCTGACCGACGCCGGTGGCGTCAATCTCGCCAGCAAGGCTGCCTGATCAATCAGCGGCGTCTGTCTGCCTTGATCTCAACGGTGCGCGCTGCCGGACGCGGCGCGCCCTTGAGCATGAAGAACGAAGCGATGGCAAGCATGTTGAGCAGGAAGATGGCTGCGCTCATGGCTGATTGATCCTCGTGACGTGGTTTGGATCCCGCCGCCGTCGGCCGATCCATGGTCAAGATAGGCCCTATCCGGCCGCCGCGGTATCGCGAGATCTTGGGATGCGCCAAACTACAACGGCGGGAGATGACAAGCGCCGCCAAGCCGCATAGTCTCCCGGCCGACCTTGCGTCGTAACGGGGGATTCGCGATGTATATTATTCTAGGCCTCATTGTCCTGATCGCGCTCTATGCGGTCTTTGTCTACAACGGCCTCGTGCGCGCCCGGCAGATGGCCGAGGAGGCCTGGTCCGGCATCGATGTGCAACTGAAGCGCCGCGCCGATCTGATCCCCAACCTGATCGAAACGGTGAAGGGCTACGCGACCCACGAAAAGACGACGCTCGAAGAGGTCGTCAAGCTCCGCAACCAAGCGCAGACCGTTCCGGCAGGCGATGTCGCCGGCCGAGCGCAGGCGGAAGGCTTGCTCGGTGCAGCCCTCGGCCGCGTCATGGCGCTCGCCGAAGCCTATCCGGATCTGAAGGCGAACGAGAATTTCCGCGAGTTGCAGACCTCGCTCGAAACCATGGAAAGCGAGATCCAGATGGCGCGCCGCTATTACAACGGCTCTGCCCGCGATCTCAACGTCAAGGTCGAAAGCTTCCCCTCGAACCTCGTGGCCAACCAGTTCGGTTTCAGCAAGCGTGAGTATTTCGAGATCACCAACGAGGCGGATCGCGCCGTCCCGAGCGTAAAGTTCTGATCCCGAAGTTCTGATGACAGCCATTTGCCTTTGCTGAAAAGCTGCTATGAGCAGGGCAAGATCGCGGCCGGATAGGGCCAGCGGATAAGACGTAATGAGTGAAGACAAGCCCATGAGTAAAGACAAGCTCACCATCATCCCGGCGTCCAAGCCGCTGTCCGGCCGCGCCGTGCCTCCTGGCTCGAAGTCGATCACCAACCGCGCGCTGCTTCTGGCAGGTCTCGCCAAAGGCACCAGCCGTCTCACAGGCGCGCTGAAGAGCGATGACACGCGCTATATGGCGGAAGCCCTGCGCGCCATGGGCGTGACGGTGGATGAGCCCGACGCGACCACCTTCGTCGTCACCAGTTCCGGCGAGCTCAAGGCGCCCGCAGCATCACTCTTCCTCGGCAATGCCGGCACTGCCACCCGTTTCCTCACGGCAGCGCTCGCGCTTGGCCATGGCCGCTATGTCGTCGACGGCGACGAGCATATGCGCAAGCGCCCGATCAAGCCGCTGGTCGACGCACTGAAGTCGCTCGGCGTCGCGATCGAAGCGCCCACCGGCTGCCCGCCCGTGACGATTGACGCCAACGGCCGCTTCGCCAGCAACAAGGTCGTCATCGATGCCGGCCTCTCCAGCCAGTATGTCTCCGCTTTGCAGATGGCGGCGGCCTGCGGCTCCGAGCCGTTCACGATCGAGCTTGCCGGTGCCGATATCGGCGCGCGCGGCTATATCGACCTGACGCTGGCGGCCATGCGCGCCTTCGGCGCCCAGGTCACGCAGCCGACGCCGTCCTCCTGGGTCATCGAGCCGACCGGCTACACCGCCACCGATTTCGTCATCGAGCCGGACGCTTCCGCCGCCACCTATCTCTGGGCCGCCGAAGTGCTGACCAAGGGCGCGATCGACCTCGGCGTTGCCAATGAGGACTTCACCCAGCCCGACGCGAAAGCCTACGACGTCATCAGGCAGTTTCCACATCTGCCCGCTGAAATCGACGGCTCGCAGATGCAGGATGCGGTGCCGACCATCGCCGTGCTGGCCGCCTTCAACGAAACGCCGGTGCGCTTCGTCGGCATCGCCAATCTGCGCGTCAAGGAATGCGACCGCATCCACGCCGTCTCGACCGGCCTCAACAACATCCGCGCAGGCCTTGCGACCGAAGACGGTGACGATCTGATCGTCTCCTCGGACCCGGCACTATCAGGCCAGCACCTGCCGGCTGATATCGACACCTTCGCTGATCACCGCATCGCCATGAGCTTCGCGCTCGCCGGCCTGAAGATCGACGGCATCACCATTCTGGACCCGGATTGCGTCGGCAAGACCTTCCCTGACTACTGGAAAGTGCTGTCCTCGCTCGGCGTCGCCATTAAGGACGAATAACCGGCAGCCGATCTCGCCGGGCAATCCAAAAAAGGCAATCCAAGAAAGACAAGGGGGAGAATGTCTTGATGCGTTGGTTGTCCGGTCTCGTTGCCGCTCTGATACTTCTGCTGGCGGCATCTTTTGCCGCCGCCAATGAGCGCATCACCTCCTATCATTCGGAAGTCGAGGTCGCCAAGGACGGCGACCTTACGGTGACCGAGACGATCTCGATCGTCGCCGAGGGGTTCAAGGTCAAGCGCGGCATCTTCCGCGATCTCCCGCTCACCATGCTGGATGGCGAGGGGCGCATAATCCGCGTCGGCTTCAATCTCCTCTCCGTCACCCGCGATGGCAAGCCCGAGCCCTACAAGACCGAAAGCATCGATGGCGGCATCCGCATCTATGCCGGCTCCAGCGACACTATCGTGCCTCAGGGTGAGCACACCTATGTCTTGACCTATAAGGCCGATCGCATGATCCGCTATTTCCCTGACCATGACGAGGTCTACTGGAACGTCACCGGCACCGGCTGGCAGTTCGCCATCGAGCAGGCCTCGGCGCGCATCACCATGCCATCGGGCGAGGTGACGAAGCTTGCCGCCTATACCGGACCGTTCGGCTCGCGCGCCACGAATGCCACCTCGCGCATCGAAGGCAACCAGGCGATCTTCGCCACGACCCGTATGCTCGGGCAGAACGAAGGGCTGACCGTCGTCGCCGGTGTGCCGAAGGGCGTCATCGACCCGCCATCGGCGGCGCAACTTCGCGCCTGGTGGCTGCGCGATCACATGGCCGATGTCATCGCTGTCGCCGGCCTTCTCCTCGTCGCGCTCTACTACATGTTCTTCTGGGTGAGGGTAGGGCGCGATCCGGCCCGCGGTGTCGTCGTGCCGCGCTGGGACCCGCCGGAAGGGCTGTCGCCTGCGCTGGTCAACTACATCGACAACAAGGGCTTCAACGGCGCCGGCTGGCCGGCCTTCTCGGCCAACGCGCTTGACCTCGCCGTCAAGGGATACGTCACTTTCGACGATATCGGCTCCAGCATCACGGTCACCCGAACCGACAAGCCGCTGCCGAAAGCCTTGCCTTCAGGCCAGGCCGCCTTCCTTTCTCTCGTCGGTCGCTCCGGCCAGAGCTTTGCAATCAGCAAGTCCAATGGCGAAAAGGTGCGCGACGCTGGCCAGAAGTTCCGCCAGGCGATCGAAGGCGAGCATCGCGGCAAGTATTACCACTCGAACGCCCTCTACACGGTCGGCGGCATCGTCCTCAGCGTCATCTTCATCATCGCGGTTCTGGCCTTCGGCGAAATCGATGCCGATCTCGGCGGCTTCATCGCCGCCACCGTTTTCTCGGCGGTGTTCTTAGGCATCCTGTCGTCGCGCCTCGGTCTCAGTTTCCGCAAGGGCGCGTCGCTGCGCAGCAAGATCGGCGGCGTCATCATCGGCGGCTTCTTCGGTTTCACGCTTCTGTCCATCCTCGCCGGTATCATTACTGCCGCCGTCGAGCAATTGACCGCAGCCGACCACTGGCCCGTTATCGTCGCCGTCGGCGGCATCGTCATGATCAATGTGGTGTTCTTCTTCCTGATGGGCGCGCCGACGCCGCTCGGCAGCCGGCTGATGGACCACATCGATGGCCTGCGCCGCTACCTGACGGTTGCCGAAAAGGACCGCATGAACATGGCCGGCGCACCCGCCATGTCGCCGCAGCATTTCGAAACGCTGCTGCCCTACGCCGTGGCACTCGGTGTCGAAAAACCCTGGAGCGATGCCTTCCAGACCTGGCTGGCAACCGCTGCAGCAGCCGGAGCGGCGGCGGCCGCCTATTCGCCCATGTGGTATCCGACCCATTCCGGCAGTTTCGGCGACAGCATCGGTGGCTTCTCCTCCTCGATGGCCTCCACCATCGCCTCGACGCTCCCCGCACCCGTGAGCTCGACCTCGTCGGGCTTTTCCGGCGGCAGCGGCG
>NZ_DDHH01000071.1:0-29919 GCF_002338015.1 Rhizobium sp. UBA1881 | reverse complement strand
ATCGTTGCTCCGGCAGCTGGCGTATCGGAAGAAGAAGAAGAAGCTGGCGAAGCTGAAGCTTGATCCTTTGATCGCTTGAACGCTTTGTAAAGTATAAGACCCGCTTTCTCCGGAAAGCGGGTCTTTTCATTTCTACAGAGATAAGCGCTTCAACTTCGATTAAGACATTTCGTGGAAGCATGCCCCATCGTTCCAGAGCAGGTTTTGTTCTGAACGAAGAAATTTCGCGGCAAGGGGCAGACGCAGGAAAATGCATAATTCCGTTCAGAACAGATTTCTAGGAATCGTGTTCGCCGCATTGGTTCTGCTCGTAGCCCCGCTTTTTGTTCTGTTCCTTTTCCTGTCCTCGGGACGCGCCGAAAAGGAAATCCGCGACCACATCTCCGTTCTTCTCGTCGCGAACTCGCAGGCGCTGGCAAAGCCGCTCTGGGATCTGGACGAGGACAGCGTCGCGCAGATCAGCGCCGCAGTCGTCTCGCAGGGCACCATCGTCAAGGTTCAGGTCCGCGACGCATCCGGCCAGCTTGACGTCACCCAGTCGACGATCCCCGCCTCCTACGACGGCGAACTGGTCGAAGTATCGCACGCCATCACCTACACCACGCTCGACGGCCCGAAGAAACTGGGCACGATCTCTGTCTTCTATCCCGCGCCGGGCCTGTTTTCCGGCTTGAAGAATGAAGAGATCATCTTCCTGTCGATCTTCGTCTTCGCCGTCCTCATCGTCTTCTGCGCCGCCCTCATCGGCAACCGCATCGTCCTCGTTCGCCCGCTGATGCGCCTGATCGCGGCCATCGAGGCCACCGGCCAGCTCGGCTCGCGCCATCATGTCGATTGGCGCTCCAACGACGAGATGGGCCGCCTTGCCAAGAGCTTCAACACCATGCAGTCCAAGCTGGAGAGCGAGGAACAGGAGCTGAAGCTCGCGCACCGCCGCGCCATCGACATCTACAATCTGACGCCCGCGATGCTCTTCTCGCTCGACGAGAACGGCCACATCACCGCCGTCAGCGACTATTGGCTCGCCGCCACCGGCTACGAGCGCGACGATATCATCGGCAACCGCTTCATCGATCTCGTCACCCCGGACACGCGGGGCGCCTTCCTCGGCCGCAAGGGTGAGCTGAATGGCGGCGCGACTGTTGATGTCACCGTCAAGTTCCTCTGCGCCGACGGCCGCGTCATGGACGTGCTGATCCTGGAATCGAAGGCTGCCACCGGCGGCCAAGGCGGCCTGTCGCTGTCCGTCATGACCGATGTGACTGCGCTGAAGGCCTCGGAAGCGCGCAACCACAAGCAGGCGATCACCGACCATCTGACGGGCCTTCTCAATCGCCAGGGCTTCGAGACCGTGCTCGACGGCAAGATCCGCGAGGCCGACGCCGCCAACCAGGAGCTCGCCTGCCTGTTCGTCGATCTCGACCGCTTCAAGTGGATCAACGACAACCTCGGCCACGCCGAGGGCGACAAGGCGCTGCGCGAATTCGTCGGCCGCCTGAAAAGCAAGCTTGCGCCGACGGATGTAGCCGCGCGCCTCGGCGGTGACGAGTTCGCCATCCTGCTGCCATCCGGCAACGCCGCCGAGCGTGCCGACCTGATGGCCGAGATGCTCGCCTCCATCTTCAACGAGCCCTTCGGCACTGACATGCATCTGAGCGCCAGCGTCGGCATCGCCATCTATCCGCGCCACGCCGACAATGCGGCCGAACTGCTGCAGAAATCCGACATGGCGATGTATGCCAAGAAGCGTGACGGCAAGAACGGCGCCCAGCACTTCGATAACGGCATGGTCGATCACGCCCGCGCCCGCGCCGAGATCGAAAGCTGCATCGAGATTGGCCTGATAGAGGATTGGTTCGCGGCCTTCCTCCAGCCGATCGTCAATCTCAACGGTCGCGGCGTCGCCGGCTTCGAAGCGCTGATGCGCCTCAATCACCCGGTGAAGGGCCTGATGGCACCGGCCGCGATCATCAACGTCGCCGAAGAGACCGGAAAGATCATCCGAGTCGGCAACGTCATCATGGAGAAGGCGATCGAGCATCTGGCGACGCTCTCGGCGCTGCCGGGCCTCGAGAACAGCTACCTCGCCATCAACTTCTCGCCGCTGCAGTTCGAGCCGTCGCTGCCCGCACGTCTGGCCTCGCTGCTCATGCGCCACAACATTCGCCCCGAGCGGATCGTGGTCGAGATCACCGAGGCGGTTCTGATGCACAACAACCCCGAAATCCGCAAGATCGTCAGCGACATGCGCCAGTTCGGCTGCCGCATCGCGCTCGATGACTTCGGCACCGGCTACTCCTCGCTCAGCTATCTCAACCGCTTCCCCGTCGACATCATCAAGATCGACCAGTCGTTTACTCGCTCGATCAATGATGCCAACGAGGATATCAGGCAGAAGAGCCGCACGCTCGTCGAAAGCATCACCACCCTCTCGCACAAGATGGGCTGCACGGTGATCGCCGAAGGCATCGAGACCGAGCAGGAATGCCACACGCTCTGCGAGATGGGGCTCGACTACGGCCAGGGCTATCTCTTCCACCGTCCGCAGACCGTCGACCAGCTGGCAAGCCGGCTGGCGGATGCGCACACGCTCGCCCGCGCCTCATAAAAGCAAAAGAGAAGCCGAGATGATCAAACCACTGCTGCTTCTCGCTCTCCTGAGCCTGTCCCTCGCCGCTCCGGCACGTGCCGCCAGCGTCAATTTCGTCACCGAGGAATACCCGCCCTTCAGCTACCGCGAAGGCGACACCCTGAAAGGCGCATCGGTCGAGCAGGTCGAGCTGTTGATGCAGAAGGCAGGCATCGATATGCATATCGAGATCATGCCCTGGACCCGCGCCTATGCCGCCGCCCAGGCAACCCCGATGACCTGCCTCTTCACCACGGCCCACAGCCCCGAGCGCGACAAGCTGTTCAAATGGGTCGAGCCGCTGCTGGTGGACGACAACATTCTCGTGGCCACCGCTTCCTCGGGCATTCGCGAAACCGATCTGGACGATACCCGGCGCTACGTCATCGGAACGCATCGCGGCGACTACACCGAGAAACTGCTGAAGGAAAAGGGCTACGCCAAGGTCGATATCGCCAGCGACTTCCCCTCGACGCTGCGCAAGCTGATGAACGGCCGCATCGACCTCATGCCGATCTCGGAGGTCTACTTCGAGAAGCTCAAGGTCGATCAACCCCTCGTGCGTGTCGCCACGCTCTCCTCCCAATCGCTGGGCATCGCCTGCGAAAAGAGCTTTCCCGAGGATCTCAGGGCCAGGATGCAGCAGGCGCTCGACGCACTGATCGCCGACGGCACGCAGCGCGCGATCTTCGCCAAATATGGCCTGCATCTCCAAAACTGATTTTACCCACGATAGACACGCTTGCGCTTGACTTCCGCGCCGTTTCGCGGTGGTGAACGTGCTTGAGAACTTGAAACGTCCAGGAATGAACGCGCCATGCTTGTTATCGCCGGCCTCGGCAATCCCGGCAGACAATATGCCGGCAACCGCCACAATATCGGCTTCATGGCCGTGGACGCCATCCACCGCCGCCACTCGTTTTCGCCCTGGTCGAAGAAGTTCAAGGCCGAAATCTCCGAAGTCGAGATCGCGGGCGAGAAGGTGCTGCTGATCAAGCCGCAGACCTACATGAACCTGTCTGGCGAATCCGTCGGCGAGGCCATGCGCTTCTACAAGCTGCAGCCATCCGACATTGTCGCCATCTACGACGAACTCGACCTCGCGCCCGCCAAGGCCCGCATCAAGGTCGGCGGCGGCCATGGCGGCCACAACGGCGTGAAGTCGCTCGATGCCCATTGCGGCAGGGACTACCGCCGCCTGCGCCTCGGCATCGGCCATCCCGGCAACAAGGATCTGGTGCACAACTACGTGCTCGGCGATTTCGCCAAGGTCGACCAGCAGTGGCTGGAACCGATGCTGGACGCGCTCGCCGACAATCTCGAGATGCTGGTCAAGCGCGAGGATTCGCAGCTGATGAACAAGCTGGCGCTCGCCGTCGGCGGCAAGGAAGACGAGGACAAGCCGAGGCCCGCCAAGCCTGCCAATGCGAACGCAGCTGCTCAGAAGCCTGCCGGCAAATCGCACATCCATCAGGCCCGCAACAGCGCCCAGCCGAAAAAGCTGCCGACGACGGGACCGATGGCCGAAATGCTGAAGAAGATGTTCGGCAACAAGGAAGACTGACCATGTCCCCCTCGCCTCTCGCGATCCGCACGGCCGAAGCGGGAGACCTCGCAGCGCTTCTCGCGCTCTATAGGGACATGAACCCCAGCGACCCCGCCATCGATCCAATGGTAGCGCAGGAGCGCTTTACGTCCATGCTGACCCATCCCGGCATGCGCGTCCTGGTGGGCGTGGCCGACGATGCGTTGGCGGCTTCCGTTACGCTGATCATCATGCCCAACCTCACCCGCGGCGGCGCGCCCTATGCGCTGACCGAAAACGTTGCAACCTCAACGCCGCATCGCCGGCGCGGTTATGCCAGCGCCCTGATCGCGCATGCGATCGAGCTCGCCTGGCAGGCAGGATGCTACAAGGTGATGCTGCTCACTGGCCGCACCGATCCCGGCATCCATCGCTTCTACGAGAGCTGCGGCTTCGTGCAGAACAAGACGGGCTTCCAGATCAGAAGAAGCGTCTGAGCCTATTCCTCGGGCTCTGTCGTAAACATCAGCGGGAAACCCGCTTCCTTGCCGAAATCCATGGCCTCCTTGGCCTTGGTCTCGGCGATATCCTTGGCGCAGACGACCACCACGGCGGTGCCGAGCTTGTGCGCGGTCATCATCACCCGGTATCCGGCCTCCTCGCTCATCCGGAAGACGATCTTCAGCACCGCCGTCACGAATTCGCGCGGCGTGAAATCGTCGTTGACGAGGATCACCTTGTAGAGCTTCGGCCGATCGAGCTTCGGCTTGGACTTCACTTTCGGTTTCAGGGCGACATCGTTGTCACTCATCGGGCAGTTCATCCGTTGATGACAGGAAAGAGGGCGAGCGGTGCTCAGCCTCCACAATATATTGCACTGCAAGCGCCGCTTTCAAGCCAAAGCCGCTTTGATCACGCAAGATCGCTCGAAAAGCTTGACCCGGAGGCGGCTTTTACCCCATACGCACGGCCAAGGAATTCAAGAACAGCAGGTTTCAGCCATGGGCTTCAAATGCGGTATCGTCGGTCTGCCGAATGTCGGCAAGTCGACCCTCTTCAACGCACTCACCAAGACGGCGGCGGCGCAGGCGGCGAACTATCCCTTCTGCACGATCGAGCCGAACACCGGCGAAGTCGCCGTTCCCGATCCGCGCATGCAGAAGCTGGCGGGTATCGCCGGCTCCAAGGAAATCATTCCGACGCGCATCTCCTTCGTCGACATCGCCGGCCTCGTGCGCGGCGCGTCCAAGGGTGAAGGCCTCGGCAACAAGTTCCTCGCCAACATCCGCGAAGTCGATGCCGTGGTCCACGTGCTGCGCTGCTTCGAGGATGACGACATCACCCACGTCGAGGGTCGCATCAATCCTGTCGGCGACGCCGACACGATCGAGACCGAACTGATGCTCGCCGACCTCGAAAGCCTCGAGCGCCGCGTCGAGCAGACCCGCAAGCGCGCCGCATCGAAGGACAAGGAATCGCTGGCCCAGCTTCCCGTCATGGAAGCGGTCATCAAGCTCCTCAACGAAGGCAAGCCCGCCCGTCTTCTCCTGAAGACGCTGGCGCCTGAGGAAATCGAGATCCTGAAGGGCCTCAACCTCCTCACCTCGCACCCGGTCCTCTACGTCTGCAACGTCGCCGAAGGCGATGCCGTTGATGGCAACGAGCACACCAAGGCGGTTGCCGAAATGGCCGAGAAGCAGGGTGCGGAATGCGTCATCATCTCGGCTGCGATCGAAGCCGAAGTGGCGCAGCTACCGGAAGAAGAAGCCACCGAGTTCCTCTCGGCACTTGGCCTCACGGAAGCCGGTCTCGACCGTCTGATCCGCGCCGGCTACCACCTGCTCGACCTGATCACCTATTTCACCGTCGGCCCCAAGGAAACCCGCGCCTGGACCATCCGCCGCGGCACCAAGGCCCCGGCGGCAGCCGGCGTCATCCACACCGATTTCGAACGCGGCTTCATCCGCGCCTTCACCATCGGCTACGACGACTACATCAACTTCAAGGGTGAAGTCGGCGCCAAGGAAGCCGGCAAGGGCCGCGACGAAGGCAAGGAATACGTCGTCCAGGACGGCGACGTCATCCACTTCCGCTTCAATACCTGATTTCGAACATTAGGACTGCCGCCTAAGCATGTCGCGCAAAAGTGCGCAGCGGTTTTGCGAAACCGACATGCGACGGAACAAAAACTTAAAGCGTGGCGAGCGAATCCGAAGGATTAGCAACACGCTTTAAGCGGGCGGCAGTCTCTTCTGCATGCCATCAGGCAGACGGCGCACGACGGCGCGCCGAAGCGGCATCCAGCCGGTGCCGATGATGAGAACGATCACGCCCACCGCCAGCAGCGTGACGAAGATGTAGGTATCCACCTGCGCATTACCCTGGCGGAAGATCCCGTAGAGCGCAGCCCCCAGCGATACCAGTCCCGACGTCACGAAGGCGCGTCGGTCGATGATCAGCCCCACCAGCATCAGCGCCATGACTGTGATCACCACCATAGGCGTACGCATCGACACCGTGTCGAGCCCGCTGAGCGCCCCCGGCCCGCCGCCGGAAAGCCACAGGATGCTGTAAAGCAGCGCGGGTGCTGCGCCGAGATGCAGCCAGAAGGCAATGTCGGAATTGACGGTCCGGCGCAGCGGATCCTTGAGATCGAAGCGCATGGCGAGCGCAAACAGCCCGACCGCGCAGGCAACCGCCAGCATTGACAGCACGCCGCCATGCGTGACCGCATAGAGCGGATCGCCGCTCAGCCAGCCCAGCAGGCGCAGCACGAGCTGCAGCGCGACGACCACGGCGCCCATGATTGCGAGCGCAAAGGCGAGCGGTATCCGATAAAGCAGATAGAAGAGACCGAGCACGACGGGAAAGGCCAGCGTGTATTGCAGCCCCTCATTATTGTCTCCGATCCCGATGATCTGAGGCGAGCCCTGCAGCAACATCGCCGACACCGCCCCCGTCCAGAGCGCCAGCGCAATCGTCAGCGCCACCGCAGGCAGCGCCAGCCGCTGGCGGCGCACCAGGATCTCGGCAAGCACGATGATGGCAGGGAACACCGCATAGATGGAGCCGATGCCCCAGAGGCCGGCAAGCGCGACCACGATACCGATGGTGATCAGCACATCGTGGAACCCGCGCACGAAGCTCGGCGTCTCCGTGTCGGAAAAAGCGGCACCACCCGCTGCTTCATCCCGCGCGGACGATACGGCGGCATCCGCCCTGACGCCGCGCGCCACGAGAAACGACAACAGCCGCTCGGAAGCCTGCGATGGAATGATCCCCTCTCGTTCAGCCTCGTCAAGGATCGACTTCAGTTCGGACATGCGGAATTCTCGCTGGAATCGTTGAGTGACGCCGCATGCTATTGTAATCGTGGTGAAACGCCTATGACGTGGAGACGAATTTGTCCGATCAGACACTGGCCTACGAAGACTTTCACCCCGGTCGCCGCTTCGCGCTCGGACCTGTTACGGTCTCGGCGGAAGAAATCATCGAATTCGCCAGCGAGTTCGACCCGCAGCCGATGCACACCGACGAAGCGGCCGGACGCGCCAGCATTCTCGGCGGGCTCGCCGCATCGGGTTGGCACACATCGGCGATGCTGATGCGGATGATGATCGACAGCTATTTGCTGAACTCGCTCTCCGAGGGCGCACCCGGCATCGACATCATGGAATGGCGCCGGCCTGTGATCGCCGGCGACACGCTTTCCGGCCACTCGACCGTGCTTGAGGCGCGCGCCTTGCGGTCCCGCCCGGGCATCGGCATCGTCAAGTTCCGCCACGAGCTCGAAAACCAGCGCGGCGATACGGTCTGCGTTTCGGAAAACCCGATCATGTTCCGCATGGCCCCCTCGTCCGAAGCGCAAACGGGAGCAAGCGCATGAGGATGCTCGATCGCTACACGCTCGGCGAGAAGACCGAGACGGGAAGCTACGCCTTCACCGAGGAAAACATCATCCGTTTCGCCACCCGCTACGATCCGCAGCGCTTCCATGTGGACAGGCAAGCCGCGCGCGAAAGCCTGTTCGGCGACCTCTGCGCCTCCGGCTGGCACACATGCGCCGGCTGGATGACGACATTCGTCGCCTACTGGATCGCCGAGAGCAAGAAAATCGCCCGCGAGGGCCATACGCCGCCCAAGCTCGGCCCGGCCGCCGGATTCAAGGACCTGCAGTGGATCCGCCCGGTTTTCGCGAGCGAAACCGTCGATTACGCCGTCACCCTGCTGTCGAGCCGCCCGATGGCCTCACGCCCGGGCCGCATCCTCAACACCATACTCTGCGAAGGCTATGTCGCGGGCGAACCGGTTGTCAGGTTCGAAAGCAGCGTCCTCGAATTCGAGTAAAGTTCGGCTGCGTAGCCAGCCTCAGTGGCCCGAAAACTCGACCAGCGTCCGCACGTCGACGCCGAGCGCCTCCAGCTTCGCGCGCCCGCCGAGATCCGGCAGATCGATGACGAAGCAAGCCGAAACCACCTCGGCGCCCATCTGCCGCAGAAGCTGGGTCGCGCCGACAGCCGTTCCGCCCGTTGCGATCAAATCGTCGACAAGGATAACCTTCTCGCCCGGCTTCACCGCATCGATATGCATTTCCATCTCGTCGACGCCGTATTCCAGGCTGTAGGCGATGCGCACGGTATCATGCGGCAGCTTGCCCTTCTTGCGGATCGGCACGAAGCCAGCCGAAAGCTGATGCGCCACGGCGCCGCCAAGAATGAAGCCCCGCGCCTCCATGCCGGCGATCTTGTCGATCTTCATCCCCGCATAAGGCTGCACCAGCTCATCCACCGCCCGCCGGAACGCGCGCGCATCGCCGAGCAGCGTGGTGATGTCGCGGAAGATGATACCGGGTTTTGGGTAATCCCGGATGGAGCGGATCGCCTTGACGAGTTCGTTGTCTACTGCGTGAGCCATGGGCGGATGAATGCCTTATTCCTAGAAGAGTCTGCGCGCAAACTGATCCGCCGAGCGCCGATTGTCCATAGCCGTTTCGCCGCATCCTCGACAAATGCGGATAGCCGGCAGCTGATTGATTCAATTTCAAGCTGGGATATCATGCCATATCGACCATACGACAGGCCAAGGGGCGCACCCATGCAGCCACGCGTGAAGATTACCGACGTCGCGATCTGGTTCAAGCACATCGAAGGTCCGAACCTGCCGGAGGGCGACGAAGACGTCAGCGATGATCTGGCTTCCGCGACCAGCTTTTTCCCGGAATGGGAAAGCCCTGAAGACGAAGAAGCCTTCGGTGATCTCTAGCCGCTAGCCCCCGTCCCCTTCCCAACAAAAAAGGCGCCCCGAAGAGCGCCTTTCCTATCAAGCATTTGATATCCTCAGTGGTCCTTGCGGGCGTAGACCGACCGCTTGGTGAGGTAGATCAGCACGGTGAAGATCAAAAGGAAGATCATCACCATGAAGCCGGTGTGCTTGCGCTCGACCAGATGCGGCTCGGCGGCCCACATCAGGAACGAGGCGACGTCCTTGGCATACTGGTCGACCGTACCGGCGGTGCCGTCGTCATAGGTCACCTGGCCATCCGACAGCGGCGGCGGCATGGCGAGGACGGAGGCGGCGTGGAAGTACGGGTTGTAGTGCTGGCCCTGCGACACGGTCGTGCCTTCAGGCGGGTTCTCGTAGCCGGTCAGCAGCGAGTAGATGTAATCCGGCCCGCCTTCCTGGTACTGCGTAAAGATATCGAAGATGAAGCGCGGGAAGCCGCGCTCGACTTCGCGGGCTTTCGCGATCAGCGAGAAGTCCGGCGGCGCCGCACCGTTGTTGGACGCAGCCGCCGCTTCGGCGTTGGCAAACGGCGACGGGAAGTAGTCCGACGGCACGGCCTTGCGGCTGTACATGTCGCCGGCGGCGTTCGGGCCATCCTGCACTTCGTAGTTGGCGGCGAACGCCTTGACCTGCGCTTCCGAGTAGCCGAGATCGCCCAGCATGCGGAACGGCACGAGGTGCATGGAGTGGCAGGCGGCGCAGACTTCGGTGTAGACCTTCAGGCCGCGCTGCAGCTGGCCCTTGTCATAGTGGCCGAAGGGACCGGCAAAGGTCCAGTCGACCTCCTTCGGCTCCTTCAGCGGATAATGCGGGGTCGCCGCCTCGTGATGTTCGGCGGGCTTTGCCTCCTGCGCGACAGCCGCGCTCCCGAGACAGCCGACGACTGCGAGTGACAGGATGCTTGCAACAAGCTTTTTCATGATGTGTGTTCCCTCTCGCCGCCCGCTCATGCCTTGGCCGCTTCGGCAGCGACCGACTTGTTGCGCTTCTCCAGCACTGCCTCGGTGATCGAGTTCGGCACCCGGCGCGGCGTCTCGACGAGACCCAGGACCGGCATGACGATCAGGAAGAAAGCGAAGTAGAGCAGCGTGCAAATCTGCGAGATCGTGGTGTAGAGGCCTTCCGCCGGCTGCGAACCGAGCCAGC
Source organism: Rhizobium sp. UBA1881 (assembly GCF_002338015.1). Taxonomy (NCBI): domain Bacteria; kingdom Pseudomonadati; phylum Pseudomonadota; class Alphaproteobacteria; order Hyphomicrobiales; family Rhizobiaceae; genus Rhizobium; species Rhizobium sp. UBA1881. The sequence continues at coordinate 19,336 of NZ_DDHH01000071.1, read as the reverse complement.
CGAGGATGATCGCGTTGATCACGAACAGCCAGTAAGCCATCTTGTACCACGGGCGATAGACCGCTGAGCGAACCTTGGACGTGTCGAGCCACGGCAGGAAGAACAGCACGATGATGGCGCCGAACATGACGAGAACGCCAGCCAGCTTGGAATCGATCGGTCCGATGTTGAAGGTGATCGAGCGCAGCATCGCGTAGAACGGCAGGAAGTACCATTCCGGAACGATATGCGCCGGCGTCTTCAACGGGTCGGCCGGGATGTAGTTGTCGGCGTGGCCGAGGAAGTTCGGCAGGTAGAAGACGAAATAGGCGTAAACCAGCAGGAACACCGATACGCCGAGCGCATCCTTGAGCGTCGCGTAAGGTGTGAACCGCACCGTATCCGTCTTGGTCTTGACCTCGACGCCAGTCGGGTTGGTCTGGCCGGTCACGTGCAGCGCCCAGATGTGCAGCACGACGACGCCGGCAATGACGAACGGCAGCAGGTAGTGCAGCGAGAAGAAGCGGTTCAGCGTCGGATTGTCGACCGCAAAGCCGCCGAGCAGGAACTGCTGCACCCATTCGCCGACCAGCGGGAATGCCGAGAAGAAGCCGGTGATAACGGTGGCGCCCCAGAAGGACATCTGACCCCAGGGCAGAACGTAGCCCATGAAGCCGGTCGCCATCATCAGCAGATAGATGAGAACGCCGAGGATCCAGAGGATTTCGCGCGGCGCCTTGTAGGAGCCGTAATAGAGGCCGCGGGCGATATGCAGATAGACCGCGACGAAGAAGAACGACGCGCCGTTGGCGTGCATGTAGCGCAGCAGCCAACCGTGGTTGACGTCGCGCATGATCTTTTCGACGGAATTGAAGGCAACGGATGTTTCCGCCGCATAATGCATGGCGAGCACGATACCTGTTAGCATCTGCACGATCAGCATCACCGACAGCATGGCGCCGAAGGTGTAGGCGTAGTTCAGGTTACGCGGAACCGGATAGGCGACGAAGCTGTCATAGACGAGACGAGGCAGCGGCAGGCGTGCATCGATCCACTTCTCAAGGCCGGTTGATGGCTCGTAGCTGGAATGGCCACTCATAAATCAGTCCCCCTCAACCGATTTTGATAACTTTGTCGGAAACGAACGAATAGGTCGGAATCGCAAGATTCTGCGGTGCCGGGCCTTTCCGTATGCGGCCGGCCGTATCGTAGACCGAGCCATGACAGGGACAGAACCACCCGTTGTATTCGCCGGCCTGGCCGAGCGGAACGCAGCCAAGATGGGTGCAGGACCCGATCATGACGATCCAGTTTTCCTTGTCCTTGCCGGCCGAACGGTCGACACCCGTCGCCTGCGCGTCGGCGGCGAGGTTGGCGTTGCGCGCGATCGGATCCTTGAGCTCCGCCAACGGAACGTCATCTGCAGCCTTCACTTCCTCAGGTGTACGGTTGCGGATGAAGATCGGCTTGCCGCGCCACTTGGCGGTCAGCGACATGCCAGGCTCGAGGCTCGACACGTCGACTTCAATGGAAGCCAGAGCGAGCGTCGAAGCGTCGGGACGCATCTGGTCGATAAACGGCCATGCGACAGAGACGGCGCCGACGGCGCCTGCCATACCCGTGGTTAAATAAAGGAAATCACGGCGTGTGGGCTCGCTAGAGACCCCGCCTGTCGTTTCGTGTTCGCTCACGGCTTAACATCCTCTGCCCAAACTTCGCGGAATTTTCCGCGCCATCCCTCCAAGGCGACGAATCTGTCATACAGATATTCGAACTTAGATTCCCCACCCACTAAGGCGCGTTCTATTATCGATCATCAATTATGTCCAGCCTCGGCAGGGCAAGAGGGCACAATGTCGCGGGCCTTCAGAGTTGATTCTTTAGGACAATCGCGCGGCTGCAACAGTGTTGCGTTGCAACATATCCGGCCGCGTGTTACGTGGCCGAAATATTACTCGCTCACGCCCGGTGCCATCCTATGAGACACACTTTATTCTGCGTGGGCAGTGTTCTCGTGTCGCTGCTGCTTGCGGCCATTTCTTTGCGTTATCTCACGCACACTTGGCTGCTTGCCTTCGTCTACAGCTTTCAGGTTCATTTCGCGCTCGCAGCACTCGCCGCAAGCCTTGTCCTGATCCTCATAAGGCGGCATTGGTACGCCTACCTGCTGCTTAGCGTGTCGGTGCTGCTTGCCGGCCACGGCGTGCTGATGCTGAAGGAATTCGAAGCCACCCCGCCGGCAACCGCGCCGCGCCCGCTGCTGCGCCTGATGTCCTTCAACATCGAGAACGACAATTTCGAAAACAGCCGCCGTATCGCTGAGGACGTGATCGCCTCCGGCGCCGATGTCGTCAACATCCTCGAAGCCGCGCCCTTGCTGCCGGAGCTTCCACGCATGTCCGCGACCTACCCCTATCGCATCGGCTGCGGCGTCGGCACGCCGGGATGCGATACGCTGGTGCTCTCCAAGCGCCCGTTCCTTGAGCAAGGCGTGAGAACCCTCGGCGATCTGTGGCCCAACCGTCTCGTCCAGGTGACGATCGATGTCGACGGAACGCCCGTCCACCTCGCCTCCGTCCACCTCGCAAAGCCCTATTTCGACGATTTCCAGGTCGACGAACTCTGGGATCTCCGCAAAGTCGTCAAGTCGGTGGATGGACCGCTCATCGTCGCCGGCGATTTCAACTCGGCCATTATCGATCCCCATATTCAGGATTTCGTCCGCGCCACCGGCCTGAACACGGTGTTTCCGGAGCCCGCGACATGGCCGACCCGAGCCGGCAAGCTGGGGATCGCCATCGACCACGTGCTCACCCGCCCGCCCCTGCGGCTGGTCTCGGTCAGGCAGATCGAAGACAATGCCGGTTCCAACCACTACGGGCTGATGGCCGAGATCGCCATCGATCGCTAGCGGCGGATGAGCTGGAACGCCTAGACCTCTTCCAGATCGGCCGCCAGGAAGCCGCCCGATTGCCGCGCCCAGAGCTCGGCGTAGAGCCCGCCATCGCGCAGCAGCGCCTCGTGCGTGCCCTCCTGAATGATCCGCCCCTTGTCGACGACGATCAGCCTGTCGAGCGCTGCGATCGTCGACAGCCGGTGCGCGATCGCCAGGACCGTCTTGCCGTCCATGATCCGGTTGAGGTTCGTCTGGATCGCCTCTTCCACCTCGGAATCCAGCGCCGACGTCGCCTCGTCGAGAACCAGGATCGGCGCATCCTTGAGCATGACCCGGGCAATCGCGATCCGCTGCCGCTGCCCGCCGGAGAGCTTGACGCCGCGTTCGCCGACATGCGCGTCGAACCCCTTGCGCCCTTGCTGATCCTCCAGCCGCTGGATGAAGCCCATCGCCTCCGCGCGACGCGCCGCCTCGACCAGTCCTGCCTCGCCTGCATCCGGGCGACCGAAGAGGATGTTGTCGCGCACCGAGCGGTGCAGCAGCGAGGTATCCTGGCTGACGACGCCGATCTGCATCCTGAGCGATTCCTGCCTGACGCCGGCGATATCCTGCCCGTCGATCAGGATACGCCCGCCTTCGAGATCGTAGAGCCGCAGCAGAAGGTTCACGAGCGTCGACTTGCCGGCGCCGGAGCGCCCGACAATGCCGACCTTCTCGCCGGGAGCGATGGTCAGCGAGAAATGGTCGATCACGCCGCTGCCCTTGCCATAGTGGAAGGACACGTCGTCGAAGCGGATGCCGGGCTCGGCGATGACAAGATCCGGCGCATCCGGCTTGTCGACGAGACCGAGCGGCTTGGAGATGAGCTCCGCCGAGTTCTGGATCGTGCCGAGATTGCGCATGATGCCGTTGAACTGCGTCATCAGGCGACCGAGCAGGAAGTTGAGCCTGAGCACCAGCGCCAGCGAAAACGCGACCGCGCCCGAGCTGATCAGCCCCTGCAGCCAAAGATGCACGCTGAGCCCCGCCATGGTCACGATCATGATGCCCGAGAGCAGCGCCATCGAAGCGCGCACGCCGGTGATGAAGCGGGTAAAGAGCAGCACCGTCGCCTGGAACGTATCGAAGCCCTGCCGCATGTAGCGATCGGTCTCTTCGTCGCGGGCAAAGAGCTTCAGCGTCTGGATGTTGCTATAGGCATCCACCATGCGCCCGTTGAGTATCGAGGCGGATTCGGCCGTATCGCGCGAGTGGCGCCGGATGCGCGGCACGAAGTAGCGCGCCAGAATCCCGAAGGCCACGAGCCAGCACAGCACGACCACCGCCAGCGACAGGTCGAGACGCGCGACGAGCACCAGCGTCGTCGCCGCATAGATGCCGACGAACCAGACGCTCTCCATCAGCGATGTCACCAGATCGCCCGTCGCCTGCCCCGCCGACCAAACCTTCGTGACGATCCGCCCGGAGAAGTCGCTCTGGAAGAAGGACAGCGATTGCCGTGACACATGCAGGTAGGATTGCCAGCGCGCCAGATTGTAGAATCCCGGCGTGATCACCTGCTGATCGACCAGCGCGATCACAAGCTGCACGATGAAGCGCACGAGGCCGATGAGGAAGAGCATGCCGAACAGCTCGAAGCCATGCGCGGCGAGCAAGCCGTGCCAGCCGACGTCGGGTTTGATGCTGGCGAGAATATCGACGACGCGCCCGACGAACCAGAACAACGCCGCCTCGATCGCGGCCGACATGCCGCCGAGAACCAGCATCGCGATGAAGGGGAGCTTGGCCTGGCCGATATAGAACCAGATGAAGCCCGTCGTCGACCGCGGCGGCTGAATGTTGTCGCGCGGTTGGAAGGGATCAATCCAGGTTTCAAAGGCACGAAAGAGTCGATTTAGGAGCATATTTGCGATATAGGCTTATCCGCCGGATGGGGAAAGCAATCCGTTCGCCGGACCAGCCTAATATTTTCGTAATGATTGGTAACATCGACGGCATCGTCGTTGAATGAGACATGTCCTGCCACAATGTGGGAATAGCATGAGATTTCACGGGAGACGGCCACAATGCAAAAGAGGACACTCGTGTCGAGCATACCGTTGCCTTTGGCGGAAAGACTCGATGCGGTTATAGAGCAGCTCGGCGTACCGCACGACCAGGTCGTGGCGGAAGCCGTTGCCGCTTGGATCGATAGTGAAGAGCAGCGTCGGTTGATGGCGTTGCGCACGCTTGCCTTTGCCAGCAGCATGGCGGTAGAGGGCCATCGCATCATCGACTGGGCGGACAGCCTGAGTGCCGACAGGCACTGAGAAGACACATCCAAGCGACTGATTATAAAATGAAAACGCCCTCCCGATATCCCAGGGAGGGCGTTTTCAATTGTGCTTGATATCAAGTCTTCAGCCGTAGGCGCGGGCAACACGGGCACCGAGCGCGCGGGCTGGCGATTGGACGGGCTGATCGCTCGCCTGCGAAGCGACACGCATCGAGGCAGCCTGGCTTTCGCTCAGCCTGAACTGCGAGAGAAGCTCGATCAGCGCTGCCGCTTCCCGCGCCAGGCTGTGAGTAGCGGCCGTCGTCTGCTCGACCATCGCCGCATTCTTCTGGATGCCCTGATCCATGTGGTTGACGGCGACATTGATCTCGCTGAGGCCTGTCGACTGTTCGCGTGAGCTGCTGACGATGGCCGACACATTGCCGTTGATCGCCTGAACCTCCGACACGATCACGGCAAGCTGCCGGCCGGTCTCGCCGACGAGCTCAACGCCCTGACGCACCTGATCGCCCGATTTGGTGATGAGAGTCTTGATCTCCTTGGCGGCATTGGCCGAGCGCTGGGCGAGCTCGCGCACTTCCTGCGCCACGACCGCGAAGCCCTTGCCCGCCTCACCGGCGCGCGCTGCCTCGACACCGGCATTCAGCGCGAGCAGGTTGGTCTGGAAGGCGATGTCGTCGATCACGCCGATGATGTTGGAGATCCCGTTCGAGGAGGTCTCGATGGCCTCCATGGCCGCAACCGCCTGCTCGACGATCACGCCGGAGCGCTCGGCGCCGCTGCGGGTCGTCTCCACCAGTTCGCCCGCCTGCCCGGCGCGCTGAGCCGTATCGCGGACCGCCGTAGTCACCTGCTCGAGCGACGACGCCGTCTCCTCGACCGAAGCAGCCTGCTGCTCGGTGCGCTTCGCCAGATCGTCGGACGCTGCACGGATCTCGTTGGCGCCGGCATCGATCTTGCGGGCATTTTCGCCGACCACGCGCAGCACGCGTTCCAGGCCATGGACGGATTCGTTGAAGTTGCTGCGCAGCTGGTCCAACTGACCGGCAAAGCTCTGCTCGATACGGACAGTCAGGTCGCCGTCGGACAGGCTCTTCAAGCCGCGGGCCAGATTGTCGACGGCAAACGACACCTCGGCCGCCTCGCGCGCCTTCTGCTCCTCGCGCGCAATCCGCTCGCTTTCGCTCATCGAGCGATTGGCTTCCGTCTCCCGCTCAAGGCGTTCGCGCTCCAGCGCGTTGTCGCGGAATACGGCAACGGCAGCGGCCATCTCGCCGATCTCGTCCTGGCGGCCGGCATAGGGAATGGCCGCCTGATTGTCGCCGGCTGCCAGTGCGTTCATCGATTGCGTGATCACCCCGATCGGCCGCGTGACGCGCACCAGGCTCAGCGCAGCTGCGCCGATTGCGAGAAGCACGGCAATAGCAACACCTGCTATCGTTGCGATAGTCACGATCTCGGTCGCGTCGGCCGCGGCCTTCTTGTCGTTGCCGGCAGCGGCGCGATTGTCTGAGATCATTCCCTGCAGAATTTCACCGGTGCTGTTACCCATCGGCGTCATCTTCTCGATGACTGCCTTGGCATCACTGGTTCTTGCACTGACGAGCAGGCTGGAGAACTGGTCTCCAAGCTTGTCGTAATCCGCGATGATTGCCTTGAGCTGTTCGAAGCGCGGACGCGGGCCGGCCGACTGGGCGGCTTCAAACGTCTTGATCGCGGTTTCGCGAGCCGCTGTGGCGGTCTTGATCTGAGCCAGAAGCGTCTTCTGCTCTTCCTCGCTGACGGCAGCGAGCACCGCGAGATAGAGGCGACGGACATCGGACACGCGACGCTCCATCTCCGCGATCATCAGCGACTTGTCCATCCGCAGGCTGATGCTTTCGGCCTGGCTGTTGAGCTGCCACACTGACCGCATGCCGGCAGCGCCCTGCGCGATCAGGATGAAGACGATGAAGGCAAATAGCGCGGGCAGAAGAATCTTGATCTTGAGAGAGCTCATGGCTGGCACCTGAAAATTTCAAACAATGCTAAATTGATGAAACCCTTGTGCCAGTCTCCGCTAAACAAAAACTTACCACCGGCGCGTGTTTTTATGTCGCAATCAATGAGCCTCCGCACGCACGCCGTGCTATTTTTGACATTCGTCAAATCCCCCCGCTCCGCATGCAGGGCGGAGCGGGGGAGCCTGCCTTACTCGGCCGCAGCCTCGTTCTGGACACCATCCTCATCCGAGTGATCGGCCAGGAAGCCGCCCGACTGGCGGTTCCAGAGGTCGGCATAGACCCCGCCCTGCTCCACCAGTTCGACATGCGAGCCGGCCTCGATGATCTTGCCCTTGTCGAGCACGACCAGCCGGTCCATCTCCGTCAGCGTCGACAGACGGTGGGCAATCGCGATGACCGTCTTGCCCTCCATCAGCGCGAACAGGTTCTCCTGGATCGCCGCCTCGACCTCGGAATCGAGCGCCGAGGTCGCCTCGTCGAGCACCAGGATCGGCGCGTCCTTGAGGAAGACGCGGGCGATCGCGATACGCTGGCGCTGGCCGCCCGAGAGCTTCACACCGCGCTCGCCAACCTGCGCATCGAGCGCCTTGCGCCCCTGCATGTCGACGAGGCCCTCGACAAAGTCCCAGGCATTGGCCCGCTTGGCCGCCTCGATAATCTCCGCGTCGGTCGCATCCGGACGGCCATAGGCGATGTTGTCGCGGATCGAGCGGTGCAGCAGCGACGTGTCCTGCGTGACGACGCCGATCAGTTCGCGCAGACTCTCCTGCGAGACATGCGAGATGTCCTGACCGTCGATCGTGATACGACCGCCCTCAAGATCATAGAAGCGCAGCAACAGGTTCATCAGTGTCGTCTTGCCGGCGCCGGAGCGGCCGACCAGACCCACCTTCTCGCCCGCCTTGATGTCGAGCGACAGGTTTTCGATGATGCCCTTGCCCTTCCCGTAGTGGAAGCCGATCCGGTCGTAATGGATCGCGCCCTTCTTGGCCGTCAGAGACGAAGCGCCCGGCTTGTCGGTGATGTCGTGCTCTTTCGTCATCATCTCCATGCCGTCATAGACCGTGCCGATATTCTCGAACAGCGCCGAGACTTCCCACATGATCCACTGCGACATGCCGTTGACGCGCATGGCAAGACCGATGGCAATCGCGATCGCGCCGACCGAGATGCCGCCGTTCAGCCAGAACCAGATCGACAGGCCCGAGATCACGAACAGCGCCACGCAGTTGTTGATATAAACCGATGCGTGGAACATCGTGACCTTACGCATCTGCTGGTGCACGGTCTGCAAGAAGCCGTCCATGCCCTCCTTGGCATAGGTCTCCTCACGGCCCGCATGCGAGAACAGCTTCACCGTCGCGATGTTGGTGTAGCTGTCGACGACGCGGCCGGTCATCAGCGAACGCGCATCCGCCTGCATCGCCGCGATCTTGCGCAGACGCGGTACGAAGTAGGCGACGATGGCGATATAGACGCCGAGCCATGCCAGGATCGGGATCATCAGCCGCCAATCGGCCGCCGCGATGACCACGATCATCGAGATGAAGTAGCTGACGACATAGACGAAGACGTCGAGGATCTTCATCACTGTCTCGCGCACGGCAAGCGATGTCTGCATCACCTTGGTGGCCACGCGTCCGGCGAACTCGTTGGCGAAGAAGGTCATGCTGTGACGCATCAGGAAACGGTGCATCTGCCAGCGGGCGATCATCGGATAGTTGCCGATCAGCACCTGGTGCATGATGACGGAATCCGCCACCGCCGCCAGAGGCAGGCCGATCAGGATCAGCGCCCCCATCCAGTAGAGCTTGTAACCCTCGGTCTCGAGGAAGGTCTTCGGATCGGCATGCGTCAGCCAGTCGACGATATTGCCGAGAAACTGAAACAGCGCGACTTCGCCGACCGCAATCAGCATCGTCAACACGGCCATGGCCGCAAGCCAGGGGGCCGCGGGCTTAGTGTAGTGCCAGCAGAAGGCAAACAGCCCCTTCGGAGGAACGCCGGGCTCCTCGGAGGGGAAAGGATTGAGACGCTGTTCAAACCAGCCAAACATGAAAATGCTCCGAACTTCAGCGTTCCTGCCCTCGCCGGCACAGACGCGCAACGGCTTATATGGGCAGTGGACGTTCAAGGGACGAGGCCAACATGGCCGCGCAATGGATTACGAAAGGGAAATCAGAAAGAAAAGGACGCTTTAGGAGCGTCGGGTCGCCATGATCCGCAGATTGGCGGACGGGAGGCTGACATACGGCAATGCATTCATCTTGGCGCTCCCTTGTTGGCGATTGAAGATATGCACCGATAACGCGAAATTGACGCGTTTTCCAGGCCAAACTTGCCGAAAGCCAAAGATTCGCGCCCAAAAAGCAGGCTGTTGCACCAAAACCGCACTTGCACTAGGTCAGGCCGGACAGAAGCGATCAAACGGGGCGATCATGGCGGACCTCAGAATAGCACTCTATCAGCCCGATATTCCTGGCAACACCGGCACCATCCTGCGGCTTGCCGCCTGCCTCGGCTTTGCCGTCGATATCATCGAACCCGCCGGTTTCGACATCTCCGACCGCAACCTCAAGCGCGCCGGAATGGATTACATCGCCGCCGCCGCCCTCACCCGCCATGTCAATTTCGAGCAGTTCGAGGACTGGCGCAAAACCACCGGCCGCCGCCTCGTGCTGGCCTCCACCAAGGCATCCGGCCGCTACACCGACTTCCGCTTCCGCTCTGACGACATCCTGCTCTTCGGCCGTGAGAGTGCCGGCGTGCCCGACCATGTGCACGACACCGCCGATGCCCGCATCCTCGTGCCCATGGTCGAGGGCCAGCGCTCCATCAATGTCGCGGTATCGGCGGCGATGATCACGGGCGAAGCCATGCGCCAGACCGTCTGGTCCTGACCCTGCCACGGAAATGCCGGTTCAGCGGCGCATAATGTCGCGAACGGCGTTGTGAAATCGCCGATCAGGCGTATAATTTTTAGCCGGACAAACAAAAAATCGGACGATATGCCGATATTTCAATGGTTTGCCGCAACCAGAGAGTCGCAAAACGCGCCACTGAAGGCGCCAAGAGATAGAAAAAGACAAGCCCGCATGGAATCCACAATCGTCATGATCAACCTGTTCGGCGCCGTAGCCCTGCTGCTGTTCGGCCTGTCGCAGGTGAAGGATGGCGTATCGCGCGCTTTCGGCGCGCGGCTGCGGACGGGGCTTGCCTCCGGCACCAAGAGCGGCCTGCGCTCCTTCGTCTCCGGTTTCGTTGCCACCATCGCGCTGCAGAGCTCCACCGCGACCGCCCTGATGGTCGCCTCTTTCGTTGAGCGCGAGCTGGTCAAGCCGCGCATGGCGCAGATCGTGCTTCTGGGCGCCAATGTCGGCACCGCCGTCACCGCCTGGATCGTCGCAACCGGCATCGAGTGGCTGTCGCCGCTGGTCATCCTCGCCGGCATCGTGCTCTATCGCGGCGGCTCGACCTCCCGCCAGGGCGGCGGTCAGGCGCTGATCGGCATCGGCCTCATGTTGCTGTCGCTGCACCTCTTGAGCAGCGCCACCGAGCCGATGCGCCAGTCGCCGGCGCTCTCGGCCTTCATCGGCCTGCTCGACAATGCCTGGCCGGTGGCGCTCGCCTTTTCGGCCTGCATCGCCTTCATCTCTTCGTCCAGCCTCGCCGCCGTCGTCCTCATCCTGTCGCTCGCCTCGACGGGCATCCTGTCGGCCGGCCTTGTGATCGTGCTGGTGCTCGGCGCCAATCTCGGCGGCGCCATCCCGCCCGTCATCGCCTCGCTTTCCGGCCCGGCCTCGGTCAAGCGCGTCACGCTCGGCAATCTGATCGTCCGCGCCATCGGCTGCCTGATCGCGCTGCCGCTCGCCGGCTTCGGCGCCGATCTCCTGGAAACCCTGCCGCTGTCTCCCGCCAAGCTGCCGGTCGATGCCCATCTCGGCTTCAACCTCCTGCTTGCGGCCCTCGCCTGGCCCTTCTCGCGCCTGCTGTCGCGCTTGATGCTGAAGCTCGTCCCCGAGGACGAGCAGGCCGACAACGCGCCGCGTTATCTCGATCCGCAGGAACTCTCGACGCCGGTCGTGGCGCTCGCCAGCGCCACCCGCGAAGTGTTGGGGGTCGGCGACCTGATCGAGCGCATGCTGCAGCGCGCGGCTGACGCCTTCGAGCGCAACAACATGTCGAAGCTGACAGAAATCGCGAGCCTCGAAAAGCGCGTCGACAGCCTGCAACAGGAAGTGAAGATCTACCTCTCCAAGCTCGGCCGAGGCGGCCTCAGCGAAGAGGACGGACGCCGCTCGATCGTTATCATCGACTATGCGATCAATCTCGAGCATATCGGCGACATCATCGAAAAGGGCCTGCTGCCGCAGGTCGCCAAGAAGGTGTCGCTCGGTTTGAAGTTCTCCGAGGACGGCTACGAGGAGCTGAGCAAGCTCTTTCATCTGACGCTGGAGAACCTGCGCATCGCCCAGACGATCTTCGTCACCCGTGATTTCAATCTCGCCCGTCAGCTGATGGAAGTGAAAGTGGAAGTGCGCCGCATGGAGAAGCAATCCTCCGAGCGCCATCTGGAGCGCCTGCGCGACGGACGCGCCGACAGCCTGCAGACGAGCTCGCTGCATCTCGACATGCTGCGCGACCTGAAGCGCATCAACGCCCATATCGTCTCGGTCGCGCATCCGATCCTGGATGAAAGCGGCCTCCTGATCGAAAGCCGCCTGCGCGACGCCGCCGAATAGACCTCAATCGGCCGATGGCAGACGCCGCATTGTAAACTCGATCTGGTCGCCGTCGAGCTGGCGCCAGCTCTCGACCTCGGTCCAGTAGGCGGCCTTGGGGTACTCGTCGAACCACTCGCGGGCCTTTGCGCGCGCATCGAGCAGCGCCAGACAATAGGTCTGCCGCACGAACCGGTCGTTCTTGCGCGGCGTGCCCTCGGCCCGGTGCTTGGCAATCCTTCGTTTCAAGCCGTCAAATGACGGCGGTCCTGGGATCTTCGTCATACAACCTACCTCCAGGGTCAAAACTCAATCAGGATAGGGGTTCTGCAAGCTGTATTTTGTGTCTGAGTAGGAGGAGAGGTGCGGGAAATGCCCATCATTTTCAAACCTTTCCGACGCCCGCAGGCACAAAATACAGCTTGCCCGCAGGGTTGGCGATGACGGGCCGCCTGATCGCAAACAATGCTCGACAAGACCAAGAGGTCTTCCCTTGCGCTTGTTTGCTTCCATCCAATCCCGTCATCGTCAACAGAACCCCTATCCTGATTGAGTTTTGACCCTAACGGAAAGGTAGTATCGACGCCTGAATATTGCGAGTCGAATCTGAAGCCTGCTCACCAACGCCGTTGGGCTGTTGGCGCTATGCCAAACGACCTGCTATCAGGGGCGATTGAAGCGGGTGTGACTCGAATTTTGCCCGCGCGCGTACCGGAGACGACGACTATGGAACGACCCGAACTTCCGATCGGCCTGCCCGCGGATATCGAGGACAAGAAGGAGATGGCCCGCACCTGGTTCGAGGGCCTGCGCGACCAGATCTGCGCCTCTTTCGAAGCGATCGAGGATGAACTCGCAGGACCGCTTTCCGATCGTGAGCCGGGCCGTTTCGTCGCCAAGGATTGGAAGCGCGAGAACGGCGCCGGTGGTGGCGGTCGCATGTCGATGATGGAAGGCCGCGTCTTCGAGAAAGTCGGCGTCCACACCTCCACCGTCTACGGCGAATTCAGCGCCGACCTGCGCTCCCAGATGCCCGGCGCCAAGGACGATCCGCGCTTCTGGGCCTCGGGCATCTCGCTGATCGCCCACCCGGTGAACCCCAACGTCCCCGCCGTGCACATGAACACCCGCATGGTGGTGACGTCGAGCCGCTGGTTCGGCGGCGGCGCCGACCTGACGCCGGTGCTCGACCGCCGGCGCACCCAGGAAGACGACGACACCCGCCTGTTCCACAAGGCGATGGAGATCGCCTGCCGCAGCCACGCCGGCGTCGCCGATTATGACGCCTACAAGAAGTGGTGCGACGAATACTTCTTCCTCAAGCACCGCAACGAAGCGCGCGGCACGGGCGGCATCTTCTACGACTGGCTGCATTCGAGCGAGGAGGCAGGCGGCTGGAGCGCCGATTTCGCCTTCACCCGCGATGTCGGCCGCGCCTTTGCGATGGTTTATCCACGGATTGTTCGCTCCAACTTCAATAAACAGTGGACAGAACAAGATCGTGAAGAACAATTGATTCGCCGTGGGCGATATGTCGAGTTCAATCTGCTATATGACCGGGGAACGATCTTCGGCTTGAAAACGGGTGGGAATGTCGAGTCCATTCTCTCATCGCTACCCCCCGCCGTTCGCTGGCCGTAACTGGGAGGAAAGATCGGCAATTTGATCGTGAGAGGCTTTTAATAAGCGGACCGGATACCCATTTCATGCATGTACGCGTTCAACAATCGGAGGAGGATTGTCATGACGATACAGAGTGGAACACCGGCGGCGGCAGGTGCTCAACCGCCACCCCGCCCAATCGACACACCCGAGATGCTCAACAGGCTGGCCGAAGCGCTGAAAGCCAAGAGCGGGTCCGATCTGCCCCTTTCCTGCTTTGTGGAACAGGTCAAGCTTCAACTCGCCGGCGGCCTGTCCGCCGAGGAGTTGTCGCGCCGCACCAAGGGCCAGAACAACAGCGCCCACACGGATTGCTACCGCGCATGGGCGATGCCCGAGTAATCGGGCTCACCGTCCGGGGAACGGACACATCGACGATCGCGTGAAACATGCGATCCCTACGGCCGGTGCGACAACCAGCCGGAACCTTCCCGTCCCTGGAGCATTCCCACAAAACGCATAAGCGTCATTGAGAACTCAAGTCAGGAGGAGACGATGAGACTTTTCGAATGTGGAACGCTGGTCCCCGGATGCAGCTGGCACACACGCGCAAGCGACGACGCCGAAGTCGTGCGCCGCGCTGTCGACCATATGAAATCCGCGCATGGCGAAACCATCATCCGCGAAAACATGGTCGACAACATCAAGGCCCGCATCCGCAACGAAGCGAACGCGGCCTGATCATCTGACGCGATCAGAAAGCCGGGCGAGCAAGGTCGCCCGGTCGGAGGCGAAGTTTTCCTCCACCCACTGATGCTCCAGCGTGGCCAACGTCTCCCCGACCTGCCGGCCCGACGGAATGCCTGCAGCGATCACATCCCCGCCATTCACAGGAAAGCTCGGCTTCACCCATGCATTGGCGTGATCGAGCAGCTTGTTCAGCCGCGCCGATCGTGCCATCTCCGCCATGTCGCCCTCAGCCTTCCCGCGCGCCACCGCAAGCGCCAGCTTCAGCCGTGTGATGATACCCTCAGCGCCGTTGCGATAAAGCAGCCGATCGAAGGCCGCCGTCGACATTTCGTCGTTGATGGGCGCCGCATTCGCCCAGGCCTTGAAAACCACCGCTTCCGCATTGGCTAGCTTCAGCCGCGCCGCCATCGCCTCCAGCCGCTTGGCATCGGGCGGCACGATCGCGGCCAGCCTCAGCAGCGGATCCGGCGTCCATCCGAGCGCCTTCTCGGTCGCGATCAGCGCCGGGATCGCGTCGATGCCCCACTTTTCGGTCTCCGGCAGAATTTCCGTTAGCGCGCCCACCGTGCGCATCCACAATAGCGCGCGCCCCGGATCGTCCGCCGACAGCAGCTTGCGCATCTCCGACCACACCCGCTCGGCCGACAGCGTCGAAAGCTTGGAGCGGGCAGCCGCGGCCGCCCGCAACCCGTCCGCATCCGGCCGCCCAGAGCCGTAATAGGCAAAGAAGCGGAAGAAGCGCAGGATGCGCAGATAGTCTTCCTTGATCCTGGTCGCGGCATCGCCGATGAAGCGGATGTTCCGCTTCTCGATATCGACAAGCCCGCCGACAAGATCGACCACCTCGCCGTTCTCGCCCACGTAAAGCGCGTTGATCGTGAGGTCGCGTCGCTCGGCATCCGTCTGCCAGTCGGTGCTGAACGCCACCGTCGCCCGCCGCCCGTCGGTCTCGACATCGGCGCGCAGCGTTGTCACCTCGAACGGCTTGCGGTCGATGACGAGCGTCACCGTGCCATGCTCGACGCCCGTCGGCACGGCCTTGATCCCGGCTTCCTTGGCGCGCTCGATCACGACGTCAGGCGTCAGCGTCGTCGCCACGTCGATATCGCTGACATCTAGCCCCATCAGGCTGTTGCGCACGGCGCCACCCACCACGCGCCCCTCGCCGCCATCGGCATTGAGCAGCGAGAAAACGCGCTTCAGCGCCGGGTCGTTGAACCATGCTTCATGAGCAAGGTTGGTCATGCGTAGAGCCTTTCATAGAGCGTGCGGACGATGCCCGCGGTGATGCCCCAGATCATTCTGGTTTCATAGGGCATGCGATAAAAATGTCGGTCGAGCCCGTCGATCATGCGCTTGTCGCGAATGTGATTGCCGGGCGCCATCAGGAAGGAGAGCGGCACCTCGAAGACGTCGTCGACCTCATCGGGATTGAGCTTGAGATCAAAGCCGGGCTGCACCACCGCCAAGACGGGCGTGATGCGAAACCCCGTCGAGGCCAGATAAACAGGCAGCCGCGCCACCGTCTCGACGAACGAGCCCTTCAGCCCGATCTCCTCGTCGGCCTCGCGCATAGCGGCCTGCTCCGGCGTCTCGTCCGCCCCATCGATCTTGCCGCCTGGAAAGGCGATCTGGCCGGAATGCTTGCGCAGCGTCGAGGTGCGCAGCGTGAAGATCACCCGCGCCTCGTCGCCGTCATCGATGACAGGCACCAGCACGGCGGCGTCCCTGAGCTTGAAGGTCTCCACCTGGGCGATGATCTCGGGATTGAGGATATGGTCGCCATGCTCGCGCCACGACAGATCGACCGGCCCGCCCATCTGGTGCATTGCCCGGCGTCTGAATTCGGCTGCGGAATAAAGCGCGCCGTCCTTGGTCTGAATCTCTATCATCGCGACAGCGCATCCAGTTCAGCCGCCGGCATAACGGGAAAGGTCTCGCCGCCGGAGCGCAGACAGAACATCGCGACCCCGTCGACATCAACAGTCTCGCCAAGCTCCACGAGCTGGTACATGACAGCCCGCGATACCAGCGCGTCCAATCGCCCGCGCACATGCAGGTATGGCTTCAACTCATTGTTATCGCCGTGAATGACAAACCTGATCGGATGCTCCTTGCCAGCCTCGATGACATCGCCGACATTGGTGCGAAAGGTCAGCACCGCCTGCCCGTCCCTGACGGAGGCGTTCATCTCGACAGCGAGGAACGGCGCATCGACGATCCGGATACCGACTTTTTCCACAGGAGTTACGAGGTATGTCTTGCCATCCTCATCCTTGCGCAGAACCGTGGAAAACAGCCGCACCAGCGGCGCCCGGCCGATCGGCGTCCCCATGTAGAACCACGTCCCGTCGGCGCGGATCTCCATGTCGATATCGCCACAGAACGGCGGATTCCATTTCTCGACGGGCGGAAGACCGCGTTTTGCATCGCCACCATCACCCGCGGCGCGCGAAATCAGCGCGGCCAGATCCGCGGCATCGGTCGCTGCCTTGATCTCTTCGGTTGCCATTGTTCCGTCTCTGTTTGCACTTAACGCAGGAATGTCACGAGATAGTCATTCGAAACGAACTTGTCAGCCCGCAACATCTTCATAACTCTATCGGGTATGAGGCACACGTGTAAAAGTCCGACGATTCGCGACGAATGAGATCAGCCGCTGGAGAGATGCCTGATGGGTATGATGAAGACCGAAGCCCCCCTCGATGAAAAGGCGATCGTCGCCGCAGCAGAAAAAGCGCTTGCCGATATCGCCACAGTGAGGAGCGAGGTCGCCAAGGTGATCTTCGGCCAGGAGAGCGTCGTCGAAAACACGCTGCTCGCCGTTCTCTCGGGCGGCCACGCCCTGCTGGTCGGCGTCCCCGGTCTTGCCAAGACCAAGCTGGTCACCACGCTCGGCGAAGTGCTCGGCCTCGGCGCCAACCGCATCCAGTTCACGCCCGACCTGATGCCGTCCGATATCCTCGGCTCCGAAGTGATGGACCAGGACGAGACCGGCCGCCGCTCCTTCCGCTTCGTCAAGGGTCCGGTCTTCGCTCAGCTCCTGATGGCCGACGAAATCAACCGCGCCTCGCCGCGCACCCAGTCGGCGTTGCTGCAGGCGATGCAGGAGTACCACATCACCGTCGCCGGCCAGCGCTACGACCTGCCGACGCCCTTCCACGTGCTCGCCACCCAGAACCCGCTGGAGCAGGAAGGCACCTATCCGCTTCCCGAGGCACAGCTCGACCGCTTCCTCATGCAGGTCGACGTCAACTACCCCGAACTCGCCGCCGAACGGCAAATCCTGCTCGACACCACCGGCCTTGCCGAAACCAAGCCGCAGGCCGCGCTCAGTGCCGAGCGCCTGATCGAGATCCAGACGCTGATCCGTCAGATGCCCGTCAGCGACAAGGTGGTCGACGGCATCCTGGCGCTCGTCCGTTCCGCTCGCCCCGGCCAGGGCAACGCCGCAACCGACAAGAACGTCGCCTGGGGCCCCGGCCCGCGCGCCGGCCAGGCAATGATGCTCTGCGCCCGCGCCCGCGCGCTCTATGAAGGCCGCCTCGCCCCGTCGCTCGACGATGTCCACGCGCTGGCCGAACCCGTGCTGCAGCACCGCATGGCGCTGACCTTCGCCGCCCGCGCCGAAGGCATGTCGGTGCGCGACGTCATCGCCGGGCTGGTGAAGCAGGCCAAGGGCTAAGCTCAGGAAGGAAGCCTCACGCGTGGCATCGATCGGACAGACCGTCACTCCGACCCCAGGCAGCGATGCCCTTGCACGTGCAAGGCAGCGCGCCAGCCTGCTGCCGGATTGCCTCGTCGAGGCCAAGCGGATCGCCAACACCGTGATCGCCGGCTGGCATGGCCGCCGCAAGCGTGGGATCGGCGAGAATTTCTGGCAATTCCGGCCCTATAGCGAAGGCGAGAGCCTGGCGCGCATCGACTGGCGCCGCTCGGCCCGCGACGACCACACCTATATCCGCGACCGCGAATGGGAAGCCGCCCACACGATCTGGCTCTGGGCCGACATGTCGCCGTCGATGATGTACAAGTCCACCTTCGGCAGCGTCTCCAAGGAAAGCCGCGCGTTCGTCATCATGCTGGCACTCGCCGAAATCCTCGCCCGCTCCGGCGAACGCGTCGGTTGCCCCGGCGTGATGGAACCGATCTCCGCCCGCAACGCCGCCGAACGCCTTGCCGTCGCCCTGATGCACGCGCCGCTCACCGGCGGCCTGCCGGATACCGCCATGATCCGCGGCTCGAGCGACCTCGTGCTGATCGGCGATTTCCTCGATGATGCCGAGGCCGTGATGGCCCGCATTGGCCCGCTCGCCCGTCGCGGCCTGCGCGGCCACGTCATCGAGGTGGCCGATCCCGCCGAGGAGTTGTTTCCCTATACTGGCCGTACCGAGTTCACCGATCCCGAGACCGGCTTGAAGCTCACCTCCGGCCGCGCCGAAAACATTCGCGACGCCTATACGCGCGCCTATCTCGGCCGCCGCGACGGTCTTGGCCAGAGCCTGCGCCACCTCGGCTGGACCTTCATCAGCCATCGCACCGATCACCTCGCCTCCGAGGCGCTGGTCGCCGTCCACATGCATCTCTCCGGAATGCCCGGGAAAGCAACGCATGGAGGCCAGCTGTGAACGCGCTTCCCTTCGCCTTTGCCTATCCGGCCATTCTCGGCGCCCTCGTGGCGCTTCCCGTCATCTGGTGGCTGCTGCGCCTGACCCCGCCGCGCCCGAAGACGGAAGTCTTCCCGCCGCTGCGCATCCTCGCCACAGTGCTGAAGCGCGAGGAAACGCCGGCCCAAAGCCCCTGGTGGCTGACGCTGCTGCGCATGTTGCTCGCCGCCGCCGTCATCCTCGCCATCGCCGATCCGGTCTTCAACCCGCGCACCAGCTCGATCGCCGCGGGCGGCCCGCTCGTGCTCTTCGTCGATAATGGCTGGGCAACCGCGCCCGACTGGGAACGCCGCGTTCAGACTGCCGAGGCGCTGATCGACGACGCCGATAGCGCCGGCCTGCCCGTCGCTATCGCCTTTACCGCCGATACCAGCAACGATGCCGTCGCCGGCACCGCCGCCGTCGCCCGCGAAAAACTGCGCGCCGCCGAGCCGCAGCCGCTC
>NZ_DDHH01000198.1:0-10666 GCF_002338015.1 Rhizobium sp. UBA1881 | reverse complement strand
CCTTGTGGGGGAGATGTCCGGCAGGACAGAGGGGGCGCCACACGGCACAACTGAGAGGGCCCTCACGCCAAAACACCGCCCCCGCCCCCCAAAAACACCCTCTGCCCCACCCCTCATCTCGCAAATGCGAAACATTTTACTGCAAAGCACAACAAAACACTTTGAATACTATCGAAATCTGAGAATTGCGCATATATGACGCACCGTGGCTTGCTGCACGCTTCCCCCAGAGCGCCCCGCCGAGCCACCGCCGGCCCGTTTTGACAACGGCATTCAAAGGAAAATACCCGGCGTCCACAACAGGAGGTTCCAAAGTGGCCAGTATAACAACAAGCAATGCTGCGAAGACGTCGGCGTCGTCGTCCCCGGCAGCCAACTATCAATTCGCGCTCATCGCGCTGACATCGCTGTTCTTCATGTGGGGTTTCATCACCTGCCTGAACGACATTCTCGTCCCACATCTGAAGAACGTCTTCCAGCTGAACTACACGCAGTCGATGCTCATTCAGCTTTGCTTCTTCGGCGCCTATTTCATCGCCTCGCTGCCATCGGGCGCGATCGTCAAGCGCATCGGCTATAAGTGGGGCATCGTGCTCGGCCTGATCGTCGCCGCCATCGGCTGCGCGCTATTCGTTCCGGCCGCCAGCTACCGCGTCTACGGCCTGTTCCTCGGCGCGCTCTTCGTGCTCGCATGCGGCGTCACGCTGCTGCAGGTCGCGGCCAACCCCTATGTCACCGTTCTCGGCCCGCCGGATACCGCCGCCAGCCGCCTGACCATGACCCAGGCCTTCAACGCACTTGGCACCACGATCGCGCCGATCTTCGGCGCCTTCCTGATCCTGTCGGCAGCCACCGCGGCCGTTTCCGGCGCCACGCCCGAACAGCTCGACGCGATCAGGATCGCTGAAGCCGGCGCCGTGAAGTTCCCCTACATGCTTCTTGCAGCCGCCTTCCTGGTGCTCGCAGCCGTCTTCGCGGCCCTCAAGCTGCCGCAGGTCGAAGGCGATGAGGAGATCGAACCGATCGTCGGCGGTGGCTCGGCCTGGCAGTTCCGCCACCTCGTGCTCGGCGCCATCGGCATCTTCGTCTATGTCGGCGCCGAAGTCAGCATCGGCAGCTTCCTCGTCAACTTCATGAGCCAGCCCGACATCGCCGGCTTCTCGGAAGCCGACGCCGCCCATTACGTCTCCTACTTCTGGGGTGGCGCCATGGTCGGTCGCTTCATCGGCGCGGTTGCCATGCGCTATGTCGACGACGGCAAGGCGCTCGCCTTCAACGCGGCCGCCGTCATCATCCTGCTGCTCGTCACCGTGTTCACGACCGGTCACACCGCCATGTGGGCGATCCTCGCCGTTGGCCTGTTCAACTCGATCATGTTCCCGACGATCTTCTCGCTCGGTCTCTATGGCCTCGGCAAGTTCACCAGCCAGGGCTCCGGCATCCTGTGCCTGGCGATCGTCGGCGGCGCGCTCCTGCCTGTCCTCCAGGGCGTTCTTGCCGACACCATCGGCATCCACCTCGCCTTCCTGATGCCGATCGTGTGCTACGCATACATCGTCTTCTACGGGCTCAAGGGTCATCGCCCGGTTGCCCATCAGGTTGCCAAGCACGCCTGACCGATAAAATCGCGCCCCGCCGCACTGGCGGGGCGTTTCCACTCTTGCGCCATCACACACGTCTTGGCATGTTGCCGTGCAACAATAGGTGGAGAAACTGCCAATGAAGGCCTTGCTGCTGATCGACATCCAGAACGGGTTCTGCCCCGGCGGAAACCTCGCCGTTCCCGATGGCGACAAGGTGGTCCCGATCGCCAACCGGCTGATCGCAAGCGACCGATACGACCTGATCGTCGCCTCGCAGGACTGGCATCCCGAAGGCCACGGCAGCTTCGCCTCCTCTCACGAAGGCAAACAACCCTTCGAACTCCACGAAC
The DNA here is from genome assembly GCF_002338015.1 of Rhizobium sp. UBA1881. Lineage (NCBI taxonomy): Bacteria > Pseudomonadati > Pseudomonadota > Alphaproteobacteria > Hyphomicrobiales > Rhizobiaceae > Rhizobium > Rhizobium sp. UBA1881. The sequence goes on along the minus strand of NZ_DDHH01000198.1, from coordinate 8,733 downwards.
TATCAGGCAAGCCGCAGATGATGTGGCCGGACCATTGCGTCCAGGGCACGAAAGATGCCGAGCTTCATCCCGAACTCAGGGTGCCCGAGATCGACGTGATCTTCCAGAAGGGCGAGAAGCACCACGTCGACAGCTACTCCGCCTTCCGCGACAACGACCAGGACGCCATAACCGGCCTCGCCGACTATCTCAAGGAACAAGGCGTCACCGAGCTCGACCTCTGCGGCCTCGCCACCGATTACTGCGTCAAGTTCTCGGCCCTCGATGCGCTCGAAATGCTCCCCGGCGTCAAGGTGCGTTTCATCGAGGACGCCAGCCGCGGCATCACGCCGGAAGGTGTGGCCGCCGCGATCAAGGAGATGCGCCAAAGCGGCATCGACATCGTCACCAGCGAGCAGCTGATCGGCGACTAGAGCAATTCCAGCAAAAGTGTAGCGCGGTTTTGCGTCCGGAATTACGTCATAACAAATAGATAGAGCATCTTTGCATTTCGAAGAAACGCGGAAAGGCTCTAATCGCCCGCCTCGCGCTGCAACTGATAGACATCATCCGAGAAGTCGTCGATGCGTCGCGCCAGCGCTGCCTGCGCATCGTCGATGCCCTGGCGATAATAGGCGGCCCCCACCTCCTTGGCGAAGAAATCAAGCACCAGTTCGGCCTTCAACAGGCCGATCGGCTGGTCGAGCTCGCGGTCGAAGTGGTGCTGGATGCGCGCGATCAGCGCCGCCTTCTCGTCCTTGGAAAATTCGATCGGCTTCATCGTCCCCTCATTGGCTTCACGGCTACTGCTTTGGCACCGTTCAGCGAAATCGATCGGTCAATCAAGGAAATTCGCTTGCGGCCATAGTCCTCGCCCCTTAGAGGGGTTCCAAATTCCAGGAGGATGATCGCGGATGTCACGTGCGAATTTTATCGACGGTCTGCGCGGCGGTTTCCCGATTGCGCTGGCCTCCGCCCCGTTTGGCGCGCTGTTCGGCGCGCTCGCCGCAGATCACGGCATGTCGCTGTTCGAACTCACCTTCATGAGCGCCACCGTCTATGCCGGCGCCAGCCAGATGGTCGGCCTCGAGCTTTTCGGGCATGACGTCCAGGCATGGCTGATCGTCGCCTCCATCCTCGCCGTCAATTTCCGCCACGTGCTCTATTCCGCGGCGATCGCGCCCTACATCAAGCATTTCACCAAGCTGCAGAAGTTCTTCACCTTCTTCCTGCTCGTCGACCCGCAATTCGCCGAGACGGTGAAGCGCGGCGAAGCCGGAAAGCCGGTGACTTTTGCCTGGTATCTCGGCTTCGGCCTGATCATCTATGTTCCGTGGACGCTGGTCAGCCTGCTCGGCGGCACGCTCGGCCGCTATATCGGCGATCCGAAGTCGATCGGGCTGGATATCCTGCTGCCGGCCTATTTCCTTGGCATCGTTCTCGATTTCCGCCACCGCGACAACTTCATTCCCGTGGCCGCCGTCAGCGCCGTCGCATCGGTCGTCGCCTATCACTATGTCGGCTCGCCCTGGCATGTGAGCCTGGGCGCTGCCGCCGGCATCCTGCTTGCCGCTTTGTTCCCGCCGCCGCCGACGGCGCAGGAACTCGAATCCGATCTGCACGAGGTGTGACGTGACCTTCGATCCCCACATGTTGCTGATCATCCTGGCGGCCGCCGTCGCAACCTATGCGACGCGTATCGGCGGCTATATCCTGATCACCACGATGAAGCGCATTCCGCCCCGCATGGAATCGGCCCTCGCCGCCGTGCCGGCAGCGGTCTTGACCACGCTCGTCGCCCCCGCCTTCTTCACCGGCGGCTGGGAAACCAAGCTGGCGCTTGTTGTTGCCCTTCTGGTCGGCCTGCGCGTCTCGCACACATGGATGCTGGTCGCCGCCTGGGCGGTCGTCATGGCCTGGCGCCACACGATCGGCGGCTGACGCGGCGACCGATCACAGTCGCCGCCTCCCACAATTTCGATAGCTCTCAATACTCCAGCGGCAGCGTCGCATTCTCCAGCCACGCCTTGACCTCGTGGTCATGGATCAGCGGCATCAACGCCTCGCGTGTCTTCACGTGATAATCGTTGAACCAATGCAGCTCGTCATGGGTGAGCAACTCGGGAATGACGAGGCTGCGGTCGATCGGGCAGAAGGTCAGCGTCTCGAAGCTCAGCACCGGCATGTCGCCGCCCTCGACGGGCTCGGCATCGCGCACGTAGATCAGGTTCTCGATGCGGATCCCGAAGGCGCCCGGCCGATAGTAACCAGGCTCGTTGGAGAGGATCATCCCCGGCAGAAGCTCCTGCGTCGACATCCTGGAGATCCGCTGCGGCCCCTCGTGAACCGAGAGATAGGACCCGACGCCGTGACCCGTGCCATGGCCGAAATCGGCCCCTGCCCGCCAAAGCGCGATACGCGCCAGCGGATCGAGATCGCAGCCACGCGTACCCCTGGGGAACCGCGCCGTGCTGATCTGGATCATCCCCTTCAGCACCAGCGTGAAAAACCGCTTCTGCTCTTCGGAGACCATCCCGACGCCCACCGTGCGGGTGATATCGGTGGTGCCGTTGATGTATTGCGCGCCGGAATCGATCAGGAACAGCTCGCCCGCCTCAAGCTTGCGGTTGCTCTCGGTCGTCACCCGGTAGTGCATGATCGCCGCGTGCGGTCCGGCACCGGAGATCGTGTCGAAGGAGATGTCCTTCAGCGGGTTCTGCATGCTCTGCCCGACCTTTGCACGCGCCGCCTCGAGCTTCTCGGCGACCTCGATCTCGGTCACCGTGCCGGGCTTGGTCTGCGCCAGCCAGCACAGGAACTCGACCATCGCCGCGCCATCCTGCAGATGCGCAGCCGCCGAACCGTTGATCTCGACACTGTTCTTCACCGCCCGCGGCAGCTTCGCCGGATCATTGCCCTCGACCACGACGCCACCCGCCGCGCGAATGATGCTGGCAAGGCCGTAGGAGGTGAGATCGGGATCGACGAGCACCCGGCCGCCATCCCTGGAAACCGCCGAAAGCTTTTCCTCGAGCGCCGATGGCGGCAGCTGAACGCACATCTGTGCCAGATAGGCCTCCTGCTCGATCCCGGTCTTGCGCTTGTCGAGAAACAGGTCGGCCTTGCCGTCGGCGTAGATGATGGCGCGCGCCAGCGGATGCGGCGTGTGCGGCACGTCGGCGCCGCGAATGTTGAAGATCCAGGCAACCGAAGAGGGATCGGCGATCAGAACAGCCTTGATATCCTTGGCTTTAAGATCGGCCGCGATCTTGGCGATCTTCTCATCGGCCAGAATACCCGCCTGCGCCACGTTCTGGATGGCAACGGCGCCCAGCGGCTCCTGCGGCCGGTCGGCCCAGAGCCTGTCGAGCGGATTGTGCGGGAGGATGACCAGCGAGCCGCCAATCGCATCCAGCGCCTTTTCCAGCCGCTTGACCTCGGCGCCCGAATGCAGCCACGGATCGATCCCGAGCCGCAGCCCCTTGGCGCCGTGATTGCCGAGCCACAGATGCGGCGGCTCGTTGACGAGATCGCCGCCCGTAAACACCGAACCGTCCACCTGCTCGGCAAGCTGCGTCACATAGCGGCCGTCGACGAACACGATCGCCTCAGTGCGCGTCACCAGCGCCATGCCGGCCGAGCCGGTGAAGCCTGTCAGCCACGCCAGCCGCTCCGAACAGGCCGGCACATATTCGCCGTTGAACTCGTCCGCCCTGGGGACAAGAAAGGCGTCGATCGCAAGTTCGTCGAAACTTGCACGCAGCGCAGAGGTGCGATCGCGGCCGAATTGTGGCGTGGAGGTGACTTCGAAAGACTGGTACATGCTCAAAAACCTGATGTTTGGTCCGACATTCAACCCGAATCCGGCAGGCGGAATGCCGCTATGTTATCGGAATTTCACGCGAACGGGAGAAAAACCGCGTCGCGCCGATGATCGAAAGCCGCGTAATATTTGGGCGGAAATGAGGCGCAATTCACCGGCTTGGCACGCTTTATGCATTGGCTGCATGGCTCCCATGAGACAAACCCTCTGCCTCGATTTTTTCAATCGGTTATAAGGCGCTCATCGAATGGTTCAAAGTGAACCGGAAACAAAAGGAATTTTGAAATGACTGCCTCTCTGTCGCGCTCCGCTTACAGCAGCCCGGTACAGGCTGGCGAGCGCCAGACTGTCCGTCATATCATCGGCGCTCGTCGCCCGCTGAACGAAGGCCCCCGCACCATTCTCGCTGGCGCCGCAAGAAGCTACGCATTCTGAGCAACGCGCCGCTCCGCTCTCCTCCTCCCTCACCGGAGCGGCGATCAGAATAAGTAGACGTCTGCTTGAGCACTCCTCCTCATCAAGCTCGCAGACATGATCGGGAAACCGGTCGCAAGGCGGTGCCATCGGCGCCGCCTTTTCTTTTTGTCGCGATGTGAAGCGATCCAAATGAAAAAGCCCCGAGGCCAATCAGGCGCTCGGGGCTTTTTTTGAATGCAGGCCTAAAACCTTGACCTTACGGCCGGTCGAGATGGATCGTCACCCAGCCATTGCGCCAGATGGTGCGCACATGCCTCAGATGCGCGCCATTATAGGCCGCCAGCACCTTCCAGCGCTGCGATGCCAGAATGCCCGACAGGATCACCGATCCGCCCGGCGCCAGATGCGTGACCAGCTGCGGCGCCATCTTGATCAGCGGCCGCGCCAGGATATTGGCGATGATGAGATCGAACGGACCATGGTTCGAAAACGCCGTCGAATGGAACCCAGGCGCCGTCTCCGTCACGATACCCGACGCGATGCCGTTGCGGCGCACGTTCTCGGCCGCAACACGGGTGGCGATCGGATCGATGTCGGTAGCGAGAACCGGAATGTTCTTCAGCTTGCGCACCGCGATCGCCAGAACGCCGCTGCCGGTGCCGAGATCGAGCGCGTTGCGCACCCGGCGCGAACGCACCACGCGGTCGATGACCTCGAGGCAGCCCGCCGTCGTGCCATGGTGGCCTGTGCCGAAGGCCTGACCGGCATCGATCTCGATGGCGATATCGCCGGAGCGCACCTTGTCGCGGTCGTGCGAACCATGAACCAGGAACCGCCCTGCCCGCACCGGCTTCAGCCCCTCGAGCGACTTCGCAACCCAGTCGACATCGGGAATGACCTCGCGCTCGACGGCCATATCCGGGAACGCTTCGGAAAGCGCCGCCTCGACGCGGACGCGAACGTCATCCTCGTCCTCGCGCATCATGTAGACGGAGGCTTCCCAGATGTCCTTCTTCTCGTCGATTTCGGTGGTGGCGATGGCGAAGTCTTCTTCGCCGAACACCTCGGACAAAAGGTCGAGCACTTCCCCGGCCAGCACTTCTGTCGTCGTCACATAGAGGCGGATTTCACTCAAGGTCGGTCTTTCCCGTTACAACGCGCCATCGATCCACGGCGGCGGCGGCGTGTCGTATCCCGCAACGCCGGTCAGCAATCTTCGTTGGAATGCAGGTAGTCTAAAAAGCACCGGCACCGCAAGGTTCCGGATCGAAATAGCCAGTCGATTGCGCATCGCAATCAGCCTTGTCAGCTGCCGTGTCTGCTTCAGCACCGTCTTGACCGCCGGCAGCCGCAACCGGCTGTACTCAGCCTCCCGCCCCTCGGAAATCAGATAGGCGAGCCAGCAGGCATCCTCGATCCCGAGATTCATCCCCCGCGCGCCGGCAGGCGAATGGATATGGGCAGCATCGCCGGCCAGAAACACGTTGCCCTTGGCCATCTCTTCGACATGCCGGAAATGAATGCGAAACTCCGAGGCCCAGAGACGCTCCGCCACCGGCCCGGGATGGACGATCTTCGTCTCGAAATCCGGCAGCGTCGAAATGAACCGCAGCACATCGCGCTCGACCGGGATCCTGCCGACCATCCCGGGATCGACCAGCTGCATCTCGATGAAGTGCGGGTCGATCTCCTTTTTGTAGCGAAAGTCGGCGAGATAGAAGCTGCTCTCCAGCGCCTCACCCGGAAAGCCGATGCCCACAGCCTTGCGCACCACCGAATGCGCGCCATCCGCACCGATGACGATATCGAATGTGGCCGTCTCGACCGTGCCGTCAGGCTTGCGCAGCGTGACGACGGGCTTGGCATCGCCGGATACCTTCTCGATCGCGGTCTGCCATTCGGGATCGACCTCGTAATCATCGAGCTTGCTTAAGAGCAATCGTTCGGTGTGTCCCTGCGCCAGCGCGTAGATGGCGCTGAAGCGCCCCGGCAGCTTCGTCGTGTCGACCGTCGCCAGGCGATTCCCCCAAGAGGTCGCGCGAAACTGCGCGATCTGCTGTGCCTCCTGCAGGATGGCATCCGTCACCCGCGATGGACCAAGCAGCGTCAGCGTTCGCGCATTGACGCCGAGTGCCCTGCTTTCGGCAAGCGGAACGGGACCGATGTCATTGTCGACGACACGCGGGCGAAAGCCGCGTCGGGCGAGTTCGAGGGCAACGGTGAGACCGGTCGTGCCGGCGCCTGCAATCAGAATGCTGCGATGCCCCGGCGCCATGATCTCATCCCTTGTTGGCGAGGTTCTCCAGCTTTTTTACCGCCGTATCGGGATTTTCGCCATAGGCGATCGTACCGGAGAATCGCCCTTGGGAATCGAGCAAGAACACCGAGGCCGTGTGATCCATGGTGTAATCGCCATTGGGGTTGTTTTCGTCGACCGGCACCTTCTTGGCGTAGACGCGGTAACCCTTGATCACCTCGGCCACCTTGTCCGGCGCACCCGAAATGCCGACGATCCGCTTGGAGACGTTCGACACATACTGGTTCATCACCTCGGGCGTATCGCGCTCGGGATCGACGCTGACGAAATAGGCATGCAGCTTGTCGCCATTGGGATCGACCTGCTTCAGCCAGCCATCCAGTTCGAACAGCGTCGTCGGGCAGACCTCGGGGCAATGGGTGAAGCCGAAGAACACCGCCGACGGCTTGCCGCGAAACGCCTGCTCGGTGATCGGCTTGCCATCCTGCGCCACAAGCGTGAACGGCACGCCGAACGGACTGTCGGAGGCCACTTCCTTGGTCTGCGTCACATTCAAGGTCAGCCATCCCAGGATACCGGCCATCAGGAACACGGCAACCCACACGGCGATACGCACTGTTTTCATCGATAATTTCCTCGCCCGGGAAAGCAATCCCATCCCCTTGCCTGATATCGCGTCGCCGGCAGCCACGCAATTCAACAAGACGTTTTTCGGGCCGTGATGAATTGCCTCACCCGTGCGACATCCGCAATCTGCAAAACCGGGCCCGATATTGCCGCGAACCCGCGACATGTTAAATCAATCGTAACCTCTCCACGCGAACAATCGAAACAACTGAACGAGATCGATACAGCGACGACTCGAAGCCTGACGAACAGGCTGAAGACGCGGCGGGATCGACAAGACGAACGTTCGATATCGGCGAGGGCATGAATGCCCGTCACACGCCGCGGGAAGCATCAGCAGCCTCGCATCCGACATCATCTTCCGCACGCAGCCTCATGGGCGACGTCGCGGGCGCATTCAGCGGCGGCAGCGTCGCACGAGCCATGGCCGCTCCGGCCGGAGACAACTGGGAAGAATTTTGATCATGAATAGCACTGTCATCAACCAGACCGGTTCTCATTTGGAGATCGTGTCCTTCCATCTCGGCGAGCAGGAATTCTGCATCGACATCATGGCGATCCGCGAAATCCGCGGTTGGGCGCCGGTCACCCCGATGCCGCACACGCCGCCCTACGTTCTCGGCCTGATCAACCTGCGCGGCGCCGTTATCCCCGTCATCGACATGGCCTGCCGCCTCGGCATGAAGATGACCGAGCCTTCCGAGCGCTCCGCCATCATCGTCACCGACATCGCCGGCAAGCTGGTCGGCCTGCTGGTCGAGCAGGTCTCCGACATGATGACCATCAAGAGCGAAGACCTGCAGCCGGCGCCGGAAATCATTCCGGAAGAACAGCGCGCCTTCTGCCGCGGCATCGTGGCGCTGGAAAAGACCATGGTCTGCTTCCTCAACCTCGACACCGTCATCGCCGACGAACTGGCCCGCGAAGCCGCGTAAGCCGGATCGAACGCTTCAATGCAAAACAGCCCGCGACGGGATCCGTCGCGGGCTGTTTTCGTTTCAATCGCCAGCCGGCCTAAGCCTAGCCTGAGATCTCGACGGAGAAGGCAAAGCGCGCGGTCTTGCCCGCTTCAAGCGTCTGGCTGTAGGGCCGCTCGGCAAGCGCCTTGGAGCCGCCATTCTCGGCCGCCATGCCATGCCAGGGCTCGATGCAGATGAACGGTGCGCCGGGCTTCTGCCAGAGCGCCAGATTGGGCAGGTTCTCGAAGCTGAAATGCAGCGTCGGCCCGCCCTCGGCTCTATAGCGCAGCCCCTCGCCAGCCCCTTCCGGAAAGACCATCGCGTCCTCATCGAACATCCTGTGATCGAGCACCAACCGTCCGTCCTTGAACGGCGAAGGATGCTTGGCGAAAGACAAGAGCCCGCCGGAGAGGCGGATGAGCGCGGGTTCGGCGCCATTGTCCAGCGTGATCACATGATCGCTACCTTGGGCACCCGGCAGCGGCCAGACGAAGGCGGAGTGGAAGCCGAGCCCGAACGGCATCGGCCGCGTGTCGCGATTGCTCACCTCTGCGGCGACCGTCAGCGTGCGGCCCTCAAGGCTGTGCTCCACCGCAAGCACGAAATCGAACGAATAGACCGCCTTCGTCGCCTCCGACGCCGCAAGTTCGTAGCGGCACATCGTATCGCTG
>NZ_DDHH01000195.1:0-5165 GCF_002338015.1 Rhizobium sp. UBA1881 | reverse complement strand
GACCGCAGCTTCATCGCCGGCATCGACACCGACCCCGGCAACCTGGCGATCGTGCGCGCCGTGGTCGGTATCGGCTCCGGCTTCAACGCGACGACGCTCGCCGAGGGGATCGAGACCGACGCGCAGCTGCTGCGGTTGCGCCAGGAGGGGTTCCATGAGGTTCAGGGGTATCTGCTGGGCAAGCCGATGCCGCTTGCTGAAGCGGAGCGGTTGATCGCGGGCGGGGGCGTGGTGGCTTCGACGGCGGCTTGAGGGGAGCGGGTTCGGTGCTTGTTTGGAGAGGGTGTGCCTTGTGATACCCCCCTCTGTCCTGCCGGACATCTCCCCCACAAGGGGGGAGATCGACTCGTGGCTTGCCCCTAGCCAAACAATGAGCGTGGAGCGAGCGGCTGCGCCCAGCCAATCTCCCCACCTGTGGGGGAGATGCCCGGCAGGGCAGAGGGGGGTATCTCGCGGCACAACGCCTACGGCATCAACACCGCAGCCACCCCACCCCAAAATCACCGCCCCTTGCACCCGAACCCAATCCTTTCTATATCCACCGCCAGACAAGAGCCGGCGGTCGATCCCGTTGGTCGCGATGCAAATCCGCCAAAATTCTGTAGGATAGGGCGGATAAAGATACCCTTTTGAATTGGCAGCACCCCCGTGAACACACTGGATTTTGACAAGAGGCCGGAAGATACGCGCGTTGTCGTGGCCATGTCTGGCGGCGTCGACAGCTCGGTCGTGGCCGGCATTTTGAAGCGGCAGGGCTATGATGTGCTCGGCATCACGCTGCAGCTCTACGATCATGGCGCCGCCGTGCATCGCGCCGGCTCGTGCTGCGCGGGCCAGGATATCGACGATGCGCGCCGCGTCTGCGAAACGCTCGGCATCCCGCACTATGTGCTGGATTACGAAAAGCGCTTCCGCGACACCGTCATCAATCCGTTCATGGAAAGCTATGTCGCCGGCGAGACGCCGATCCCCTGCGTGTCGTGCAACCAGACGGTCAAGTTCGCCGATCTCTTGGAGACCGCGCGCGAGCTCGGCGCCGATGCGCTGGCGACCGGTCACTACATCCGTTCCGGCGCCAATCCGGCGCCCGGCAATCCCGGCCGTCGCGCGCTCTACCGCCCGGCTGACGCCGATCGCGACCAGAGCTACTTCCTGTTTGCCACCACGCAGGAGCAGATCGACTATCTGCGCTTCCCGCTCGGCGGATTGCCAAAGGCGGAAACCCGCAAGCTCGCCGAAGAGATGGGCCTCGTCGTCGCCAAGAAGGCCGACAGCCAGGACATCTGTTTCGTGCCGCAGGGCAAGTACGCCGACATCATCAACAAGCTGAAGCCGAACGCGGCGCTGGCGGGCGAGATCGTGCATCTCGACGGCCGGGTGCTCGGCCAGCATGACGGTATCCTGCATTACACGATCGGCCAGCGGCGCGGTATCGGCGTTGCCACCGGCGAGCCGCTCTATGTCGTCTATCTCGACGCCCGCTCGCGACGCGTCATCGTCGGCCCGAAGGAAGCGCTGGAGACGCACCGCGTCTATCTGCGGGATGTGAACTGGCTTGGAGACGAGGAGCTTGCGCAGGCGGCTGCGGGCGAGGGCTTTGCCTGCTTCGCCAAGGTGCGCTCGACGCGCATGCCGACGCCGGCCGTGCTGCATGCCGATCACACCGGCATCTACGTGGATCTCGCGGTGGGCGAGGCGGGTGTCGCGCCCGGTCAGGCCTGCGCGCTTTATTCGGCGCCGGGCGACAATGCGCGTGTCTATGGCGGTGGTTTCATCGAGCGCTCGGAGCGCGAGCCAGCGGCGGAAGCATCGCTGAAGGCGCTTCTGGAAGGTGCGGTGGCGGCGTGACAAATGCCCGGTGATTTTCTCGATCATGTGCTTGACATGACCGTGAAGGCCGCCTTATAAGCCGCTCATTCAACGAGCCGGGCGCGTCGCAAACGGCATCGTTAGGTGGTTTGGCTGGGTAGCTCAGTTGGTGAGAGCGCAGGATTCATAACCCTGAGGTCGGCGGTTCAATTCCGCCCCCCGCTACCATTCTTCCGGTGATAACACCGTTTCAAGACAATAATATTTGTCTCAAGAAAAAGTCGCTGCGACTAAAAACACGCCAGCCCAAAACAAAGCGGACATTTCCGCGGCGACCAGAAAGCCAAAAACGCTATCGTTCATGTTTTCCTCCTTCGGCAACCTCCATTGCCTAGAGGAAACGATAGGTCGGATCGCATTGTTCCGCCACCAAAAAAACACGTCCTCGCCTTTTCTCAGTCCTGAGCCGGCTATTGCGTGGCGACGATGCAACTTCTTTGTCGCCCGCGAGAAGCCGGCGACCAGCTTGCCTGAGATCCGTTTCCGGGGCAGGTGACTGTTCTCGGTGCCGCAGGATAGACCATGCGGTCGTTGATTTATGTGCTCGGAATTGTCGCAATCGCGGTAGGCGACGTTGGCCGCGCGTAGGTCGGCGATGGCGACGAAGCGCTCCAGGCGGCTTGCCTGTCAGGCTGGCCCGGCTTGGCAGCTGATGCGCCTCAAGAGGGGAACAGGAAGAGGGCGAGCCGCGCCGAAGCGCGGCCCACGTCGTTTTGCGTTTGCTTAGAAAGTGCGCTGGAAGCGCAGGAAGCCCTGGACCTGCTCTGGCGCGTTGTCAGGATCGTAATACTGGACGCTGAGCTTGGTGAGCAGGTTCTTGGCGACCTTGTAATCGACGGTCACGCCGGCGCGCCAGGCGTCGCCGCCGGTGAATTCGCCATTCGAATCCAGCGAGATCTTGCTGAAATACTGGTAGCCGGGGATGATCGAGAGCTTGTCGGTGGCCTTCCAGGCGTATTGCGCGCCGAGCGCCCACTCGGATTCCTCGTAGTAGTAGTTGGCGCCGCTGGCCCACAGGCCGTAGAGGCCGAGCTGGCCCGGGCCGACGTCGGCAAACAGGATGCCGCGAAGCGCAACTTCCTCGGTGTCGGTGTCGTAGCCAGCGAGCAGGTAGCCGCTGACGGCGCCGGCCTTGCCGAAGAGCTGGCCGGTGACGCCGATGTTATTGGGGCTTTCGCCCGGCTTGGTGCGGTAGCGATCTTCCAGTTCGTCGACCGACACGCCGGCGCTGAAGTTCGGCGTCTCGTACATGTAGCGGATCGAGTTGTGGATCGTCTGGTTGCTGGAGATCACATCGGTCTCGCCGGTGCCCATGCTCCTGTCGTTATCCCACCAGGAATACTGCATGCCGACGCGCACGCCGGCGAGGTCGATATAGCCTTCCTGCAGAAGTGCCGTCTGGGTGGAGGCGTTTTCAGCGTTGGTGCGCAGCGTGATGACACCGGTCAGCGTGCCGTATTCGGTTTCGCTCTTCGAGCTCAGCGTGACCTGGCCACGGGTCCAGGAGTTCCAGTCGGAGGTACCGGAGACGTTGCGGCCGAAGCGTTCCTCGACGCGGACATAACCGCCGATCGAGAGACAGGTCTCGGTGCCGGGGATGTAGAAGTAGCCGGTGCCGTAAGCGTCGCAGACGCGGACGTATTCGACGGCTTCGGGTTCGGCCGCGACGATGGCGTCGGCGGCCTGCGCTGTCGACATGATGCTCATGGCGGCAGCGGAGCCAAGGAGGATGGTACGGATAGTCATAGGGGGCGTTCCTATCGTTGTTGATAGGAAATTGCCTACCGGAAGGTTGGTGACAGTTCGATGACAAAAATGCGGCAGTGCGGTCGTCTATGCTGCATTGCGAGATGTGTGTCTCGCCCGCAACATATCGAATTGTACCCGCTATGTGCGAGATTCCAGCGTTGGTTGCGAAGGCCGCATTTTGCGGCCTTCAGCGATCGATCGCGCCGATAATGCCCTTTCAGCCCTTGATGAACTGGCTGGCGCGTGGCCCTGCCAATGTCACCTGCCAATTGGCCTTGCTGTTGAAGTTCTGGCTGGCGAGGAAGGTATAGCCCGTGCGCTGCCATGGCTTGACGTTGTAGGCGAGATTGTCGAGCACGTAGTCGCCGGACTTCAGACGGGCGATGAGGACGAGGTGGTTTTCGCCACGGCGATCGAGCACTACCGAAAGCGCCAGCTTGCTGGTCGGAAAGCCGATGTCGAGCAGGGTCTTCATCTTCAAGAGCGCATAGTCCTCGCAATCGCCCTTGTTGTTGACGGGCAGCGTCCAGTTCTCCGAACGGCCGCTCGTGACCCGATCCTCGGTCGGCTTCACCTTGGCGTTTACGTAGCGATTGACCGCCTGGAGTGCCCGCAGCGCTTCCTTGTCGCCAACATCGACGCCGCCCTTTCCATGGCAGACCCATCCATATTTGGCACAGGCCGCGCCGAAGCCGACAGGTGGAGAGATAGAACGGCTGGCGGGAATTTCGGACCCTGCAAAACTCTGACTAGAAATTAAAGGAATACTCAAAACAAAACCTAGAATGGCCGCAATTCTTCGCATATAAAGCTCCTGGAGTTATTCAGTGGTTCCGCGATTATCTACTATTAGATGATGCTTTTATACTAAATAATGCAATTGCAGCCGAATTGAGTACGCTCTTCATTTTTATTTGTCCTTCCTAATTTACCGCTCACTCATATAAAAATTCCCTGTTAACGCCACGTTAACGATGGGAGTGAGCGAAATGAACAGAACACTATTGAAGCTCTCTGTCAGTGTAGGATTTCTGCTGGCAGGAACGAGCCTAGGGAGCGCTCAGGCGCTCAATCTCGATTGCAGAAGCGTGCAGCCGGGATCGATTGAGGAGCGACTGTGCTTCCCGGTGCAGTCGATTTTTGACGTAAACCCCTTCACCGATTCCAACCATGATCGTGGCCGGAACGGGAGCGACGGTTCTTCCAGCAACGGCGGTGGTAGCGGTGGTACCAATACCGCGAGCGCCGGTCCTGTCACTGTCATCAGTGATCCTGGCGGCGAGGATGACGGCAACGGTCGTGGCCGTCATCGTGGCCGCCATCATGGCGGCAATAACAATGGCGGTGGTTGGAACGACCCCGGCAATGGTAACGGCCACGGGCATGGCCATGGCCACGGCAGTGGCGGTGGCGGCGGTGGTAACGGCGGCAATGCCGGCAACGGCGGCAATGGCGGCGACAACTACGGCGGTGACGGTGGCAATGGCGGCAGTGGCGGCGGCGGCGGAAACGGCGGCAGCTACCATGGCGGCAAGGGCGGCAACGGC